>JBGTEW010000329.1:0-14162 GCA_041747615.1 Burkholderiaceae bacterium
GGGGCAATCTGATAGCTAGCATGGCAAATCCATTCAGCTGAAGCGCTATACAAGTCTATCACTGGGCCTCAGCTGATGCTAATGAAGGCAACTATTCTGCTCTGTCGTGGTGACTCATCCGACCGGATGAGCCGGTCACGGCTAGGTATCCCGTGACAAAAACCGGCAGCAACATGTGACGATGCGCGTCAGGGAAAGCGGGAATTAGCCGCCGAATCCCCTCCAATTCTCCAAAAACGGCCTGGCACAGAACTTGGAGTGTATTTGGCATCGGCATGGGGCCGTATGTTGTCTGACTCCTAGGAGAGCTCTTAAATGATTAAGAATCAAATCGCCCGCGTCCAACGCGGCTTTACGCTGATCGAGTTGATGATCGTGGTTGCGATCATCGGTATCTTGGCGGCCATCGCCATTCCTCAGTATCAGGACTATGTGACGCGTTCGCGTTGGTCGGATAACTTCAATGCTGTCGGCCAATTGAAGCAAGCCGTTGCCGAGTGCATGCAGAACAATAACCAGCTCGCTGCTCCCGCGGCTCCTTGCAATGCGATGGGCGCTGGTGCTGGTACGGCCAACGATCTAATCGGACAAGGTTTCCTGCCGCAGAACTATGTTGTGACGCTTAAAACCGGTTTTGGAACCGTGACGTACCCCGCGGGTGTGGTTCTGTTCGTGGGCGGTGCCCAAACAGGAACTGCCGCTTGCACGGTGAGCCTGACGCCGACCGGCACTCTAGCCAAGGTTGACTGGGCATTCACCAACACGGCGCCTGCAACGTGCAACCGCACGAAGACTGGCGTCGGTACATAAACATCAGTATCCGTGATCAAAAGGCCGGCACGATGCCGGCCTTTTTTTTTAAGTGAGATTCAATGAAACTGTTTCAGCGCGGCTTTACACTGATTGAACTGATGATCGTTGTTGCGATCATCGGGATACTGGCAGCGATTGCCATCCCTCAGTATCAGGATTATGTGACGCGCACCAGGTGGGCCGATAACTTTTTTGCTGCTGCACAGTTGAAGACAGCAGTCGCAGACTGCATGCAAAATAATGGCCAGCAGGGCGCCCCCGCTCCGCCCTGTAACGCGATGGGCGCTGGAGCCGGTACGGCCAACGACTTGATTGGCACGGGCTTCCTGCCGGCGAATTATGCAATCACGCTTAAGCCAGGTTATGGCACTGCGACGTACCCGGCTGGGGTAATTATCTTTGCGGGTGGGTCGGCAACCGGTACGGCCGCGTGCACAGTTTCGCTTACGCCTAATTCCGGAGGGAGCAGCATCCAGTGGGCGTTTACAAACACTGCCCCCGCAGTGTGCAATCGGACGAAAACTGGGATAGGAACCTGATGCTTGACGCAGACACTTGATTAGCTGTTGCGCTGACAGAACCAGAACAAAGCGCGCAGATCTTCGACGTGGAAGCTTGGGTTAACGGGCAGAGCGCTACTAGGACTGTCGCCTGTCGAGGAACGCCAAGTCCGTTGCTGCTAACCCTTGTCATCTGACGCATCTCCCCATTGGCGTCTACTAATGAAAAGGGTCGACTCTGTCGACCTTTTTTTGGTCGATAACAATTGGATATGCAAGACAAACCGCGATGAGGTTTGGCACCAAACGATTCAGGGGCTTTAACGTCATCGAGCTTCTGACGGTGGTCGCGATCTTAGGCGCTCTGTCCGCTATCGCAATCCGGCTGTACCAGGACTACACGGTCCGCGCACCCTAGTCAAACCTCCCTCCAAACTTTCCACCTGTCGCTGCCTATGGAGCGGTTGCGATGACGGGCGGAGCAATCGAGATCGCAGGCATGCTTCTGGCGGGAAATTGCGTGGTCACCATGACGCCACAGGGAGCAGGTAATTCCGTGACGTGGATTTTTGCAAACAGCGGCGGCTGCAATAGAGCTCGTACAGGCCTTGGCACGTGACCAACCGGAGGGTATTACTAACTGACTAGAGCAGATTGCCTTGTTCCCAAAACCGAGGGACGAGCCATGCGCCGGGATTCGAGCTTCGAAAACTTTCAATGCTTCGCGGTTGGTCAGGAAGAGAGCTTCCGCCAAACGCGATCAGTATTCCGCCCGCGACGATGGCGATAAAGGCCGTCGAGGTTAAGTACGCGGCAGATTTCAACCCTCGCCAATGTTGTTGCCTGCTCAAGCGAACGCCGCCGATCAACAGCCCTACCGTTAATGCCGCACCGATTTGACTGACGGGCATCACCAAATTTCCGTCCACCAGGCCGAGTAACAACGCCACCGCTACCGCCAGAGTCATCACAGCGAGGGTAAAATCCTTGCTGGCAGTGTGGACAACCGCCTTGCCTATTTGGAAGAGGGCGAAGGTTAGGAGGCCAAGTGCTGGCAAGCCCCATTCTGCGGCGATCTGCAACGGCCAATTATGTGGGTGAGCTCCCACGTGACTAGCAAGAACCGCGAACTGCATCGGTCCAATACCCAATATTGGAGAAGACTTGATTGCATTCCAGCTGAGCTGCCAAAGAACTTCTCTCGACGTAACCGTCGTTAGATTGTCTGTTGGCGCTTGAACTGCCACGCCCACTCCCGTCAGCGCTCCTGCTATCGAAAAAAAAACAAAGTAGAGACCAACGCCGGCAAGTGCCGTCAAAGTCAGAACTGCCACGGGTCGCGCCGACGGCCGCCACCCGCTCAATGCGACCGTGACCGGGATCGCAAGTGCGTATGCAAACCAAATGCCGCGCGTGCCCAGGCCAAGATTGATGGCCCATAGGAACGAAAGGACAACGGCGGCGCACGCGCGCAGAGACCTGAGCTCCGTTTTTTCAATGACAGTCAGCGCGAGGAACGGGATCAATATTGCATGGAGCGCACTCGGAAAGCGCGGATTTGCGTATCCTAGAATTAGCACATCGAGGTCGATTGCGCGCTCAAGGTTGACGGCGGCCAAATAACGCGTCGCGACGCCGAGGACATAAGCGGTAGCAAACAGCAGTGAAAACCAGCGCGCCCATCGTACGTATCGAGCTACGTCGGTCGAAACGACACGAGCGGTGAGAATGGCCAGTATCGCGAGAAGCGTGAACAGGCTTACTTCGGCGAGCGCCGCGAACACGAATTGAGTGCGCAGCGCCGATATCAGTCCGAGGCCAAGAAAAACAAGAAGCAGGACAGGCAGTTGCCAGCGCGCGTCCGAATCACTAGGCGTCAACACGCCGACTAGGCAGTAGGCTACCGCGGTAAACGCCAGCAAGACAATCTGCACGGCACGCTGCTCGTTGTGCCATGACTCGATCCAGCCAAATCCGATGGTGGGCGCTAGGAGCAGGTATACAAGCCATGCCAGCAGAATCGTGTTGCCGATCCAAATCCATGCACGGGCCCTTACCGTAGTGCTTTCGAGCGACATGCGTAGTGTCGTCAAACCAATCTCTCGGCGAAAACACGACTTACGCGTTGCTCTTCGGGGCAGCGTGAAAACTCCCTGACGCCGCCTGCGGCATTTGCCTGGAACTCGGGTACCCAGCGAACCAATAGTTTGCGTGCAACCTGATCGGTAACTGCGCCGGTCGTGGCGATCTCGTCAGCCAGCGCCGCGATGCGTTGGCTGTCCACCGGTCGCGCTTCCGCAATCTGCAGTTTTGGATGAGGCGTATCGATCAGCTGCTCATCGGCGTCAATGACCTCTTCGAACAACTTCTCACCAGGCCGCAGCCCGGTGTACTCGATGCGTACCGTTTGTTCATTCAGCCCAGAAAGTCGAATGATGTCGCGCGCAAGTTCCGCGATGCGGACCGGCTTCCCCATATCTAGAACATATATTCGCTCACGTTGCCCCATCGCAGCGGCCTGCAACACAAGCTGAGATGCCTCCGGAATCGACATGAAATAGCGTGTAACGTCTGGATGGGTGACCGTCACAGGCCCGCCGCGCGCCACCTGCTCCTGAAACTTCGGAATGACGCTGCCGGCGCTACCTAGCACGTTGCCAAACCGCACCACAATCATCGTGGTATCGACGGCAGCCGCTTGCAAACCGTGACAGACCATTTCAGCTAGGCGCTTCGTGGCGCCCATTACGTTAGTGGGCCGAACTGCTTTGTCGGTTGACACCAAGACGAAACGAGAAACCCCATGCTTCATCGCCGCGCCTGCAACGACGTGGGTGCCGATCACATTGTTGAGAACTGCTTGCCATGCATTGTTTTCTTCCATCAAGGGCACGTGTTTATAGGCGGCCGCATGAAAGATGATTGATGGTCGCGTATCGCTCAGTACCTGGTCCACCCGCGCGGTATCTTTCACGTCTCCTATGAAAGCCGTGAAGTGAATGTCCTTGAACGCATGGCTGAATTCCTGTTGCAAGCGATACAGCGCGTATTCACTTTGCTCGAAAAATATGATCCTGCCAGGCTGAAAGCGCGCGATCTGACGGCAGAGCTCAGACCCGATCGAGCCGCCGGCACCGGTGACGAATACCGCCTGGCCCGTCAATACCTCACGGATCTGCGCGCTATCGATCCACACCGGTTCTCGACCGAGCAAATCCTCGAGGTTGATCTGCCGCACGTTGGATAACGTGACGCGGCCGTTAATCAGATCAGCCACCGGCGGGACGGTCATGCCTTTGACGCTTGCACGCAAGCAAAGCGTCGCTGCCCGCTGACGTTGAGCAGCGGTTCCAGTGGGAATGGCAATAATCGCGTGTCGGCTTTGCAACCGTTCCGCCAGTGACGGGAGTTGATCGAAAGAACCCAGGACCTTGTGTCCGAGAATTTCTCGACCGTGCTTGCTAGTGTCGTCGTCGAGCAAACCTGCAACGCGCCACTCGGACGATGATTGCAACTCTCGTACTAGTGATGCACCCGCTCGACCGGCGCCGAGAACTAGCACTGGCTTGCCGAGAGCAATCAGATCGCCGAAGCGCTGTTTTTCACGCCAAACTCGATATGCTGCGCGAGCGCCGCCCATCATGAAGATCAGAAGTAACGGACTAAGCAACACAACCGTCCGCGGCGGTGCGACGTGCAGTTGCAACAGGTAAGCGACAAACGCCACGATCGAGCCGGCGATAATCACTGCCTTCGCAATGCGAATCAGGTCGGGCAGGCTCGCAAACAACCAAAGGCCGCGGTAAAGACCAGAGAACAGCAGCACCGCACCGTAGATCGGAAGAACCCACGCGAGAGCGTCCAGCCCCGACGCCCAGTAGTCGTCTGGAACGTCTAGATTGAAGCGCAGTAGATAGGAGCCAAGCCACGCTATCGCGACGATCAGCAGATCGAACGCGAACACGAAAAACGATCTAGGTGAAAGCCTGGGCAACAAGTCACGCTTCATTCTTCTCTGGAGTCGTCAGCCAACTGACCACGGTGTAGAGCACAGCGTAAACGCCAGTCCAGCCGATTAGAAGCCCGATTTGCCAGCTATTCGGCCACTTTAAGGCGGCGATGGCAGATCCCGCGACGAGCGCCATCAATCCGTACCACAGTACCGCCGTACGAGCGTGTCCCGCGTAGTGAGTCACCATGCGCTGATACAAGTGCTCCTTGTGCGCCTCCCACAATTTGTCGCCGCCGGCGCCGCGACGAACTAGCGTTGTGGTTGCGTCAGCGATAAAAGGTGAAAAAACAAGAACGGGAAACCAGATCGGCCAGACTTGCTGAGCCACTCCACCGACGGCGAGGGTCGCGGCCAGAAATCCCAAAGGCACTGACCCGGCGTCGCCAAGAAAAACCTTCGCTGGCGGAAAGTTATGGAAGAGAAACCCTGCCGCAGCACCAGCGATGCACGCGCACGCGGCGGCTAGTTCGTAAGCGCCGACGTTGGCCGAGGCGATTGCGAAAGCCCCGAAACCAAACAGCGCCATGCCTCCGGCGAGACCATCCGCGCCGTCCATGAAGTTGTAAAGGTTCATTGACCAGATGACAGCGATGACGATCAGCGTAAGAAGCCACACTGGAGCGGCCGGCAGCAAAGTGTATGTAGCGACACTGGCGGCAATCACCTGCGCGAGTAACCGGGTTCGGACCGCAAGTCCGCGGCGATCATCAACGGCACCAAGCAGCAGTAAACCGGCTGTTATCACAATAATGACTTGAACGCTGTTCGCAACGATTGACATCGCGATCAAAGCCACGCCGATTACAACCAGACCGCCAATCCGGGGCACCGGCGTAGCGTGCAAGGAACGCTGGTTGGGTCTATCGACCGCGATACGCCATGCCAGTCCTGACCTTAAGAGCGCAAATAGCACCAGCCACACCAGGCCGGCAGCGACCGCACCTTCCGTCAGGATCGTGATCATTCTCCGAGAAGTTCGCGGTAAATCTGAAGCGTCTGCGTATTCACGTGCTGGATCGTGAACCGGCTGCATACCAGCTCCCGCGCTTGCTGTCCCAATCGGTGGCGTAAATCCGCATCGCCGGCTAAAGTTTGCATCGCCTCGGCGAGCGCAGACGGATCGCGAGCGGGCACCAGAAGTGCAGTTTTATTGTGGATTGCGATTTCACGGCAGCCTGGAACGTCACTGGCTATCAATGGCCGACCGCACGCCGCCGCCTCGAGCAGAACCTTCGGCAGACCTTCCCGATAGGAAGGAAGGCAGACCACATGCGCCGACCGGAACACTTCTGCCATTTTTTCTTGCGGGCCCCACCACTCCACATCGCCGCTGCTGTTCCAGCGTACGAGCTGCTCGCGCGCAATAGCTGCCGGGTTTTCAAGGTCAGTGTCGCCCACCAGCACAAACCTCGCGTTTACTCCTCGCCGTCGCGCAATGCGGGCCGCCTCAACAAACTCGTATACGCCTTTGTCGCTCAACATCCGTGCGACCAATACTATGACCGGCGGACCCGCAGGCTCTGCGGATGGGTGAAAAACCGATACATCGACGCCAGAGCCTGCAACGCGTGTAATGGCCGATGGAGCAATCAGACCACGCTGAAGCACGACCTCCTCGTCCTCCTTGTTCTGGACGATCAAGCGCGAGCGGGCGTGCCGCATCGCAATTCGATAAGCGCGCGATACCATCGGCCGCAGCGCGTTCGCCTCTCTGCTGTTGGACGCAAACACGAAGCCGAGTCCCGCGAGGGCATTGACTACCGCCGGCACTCGAGCGCTCTGGGCTGCGATTCCTCCGTAGATCACAGGTTTTGCAGCCACGTGATGCACGATATCCGGGCGCCAGTGTTTATAAAGATCGTTTAGCTCATGGACCGCTCGAAGTTCGATCCACGGATTGCGGCTTGAACGTCGCATGTAACGCAGCGGGAAAAGCTCGAGTCCCTCCACCATGATTTGATCGGCGCACGAACTGACTCGCGTCGCAATTCCCACAGTGAAGCCACCATCGCGCGCGGCTCGCGCCAGATCAAGGCGGTGTGAAACAAAGTACCAGTCTTCGGTGATGACGAAAAGCAGGCGCGGCTTAGCGGGCATTGGCTTGCAACCAAGCCTGGAACATCAACACATCCCATAGCGGGTAATGCCAGTTGCGCCTTTCACTGAGGTGTTCTCCCCAGCGTGCTTGAATGAGTTCCGGTTTCAGATAGCCTTCACGCCGCAGCCGGATGGGATCCAGCAAGTCAGCCGCCCAGTCTTTTAAAGGGCCTCGGAGCCAACTGTCGATCGGTACGCCAAAGCCCATCTTGGGTCGGTCGACCAACGCCTTTGGAACGTAGCGATACAGCACGTTTCTCAAAATGCCCTTCGAGCCATTGCGGTTGAAATTGGCGGCAACAGGAATGCGCCACGCGAATTCCACTACACGATGATCGAGCAGCGGGATGCGAGTCTCCAAACTAACCGCCATCGCGGCACGATCGACCTTCACCAGAATGTCGTCAGGCAAGTACGTGACGAGGTCCAGCAGCATCATGCGTGCGACCGGGTCGTCGATTGACGACCCGTTGATTGCGTCGAGCGAACTGTGCGGCTCCGTGCCCGTCATTACGATGTCTTCGGGCGGATTCCAGTGCGAGACGAGATCGCGATAGAGCGAATCGAGTGATTGGTGCGAAATGGCACCGGCCAACTGGTGCATCTTGTGGCCGGGCATGGGGATGCGATAGCGCTGCGGGCCCAGTGCAAGCAGCGGCTTCATGATCGCGCTCCAATGCTTGGTAGACACCAGGCGGATGGCTGTAGCTATCGAATGCCGAAGCGGCAGCGGCAGAACGGACAACTTGCCCCAGAGCCGCTGTGCGAACGCGTAGCGGGTGTAGCCGCCGAACAACTCATCGCCGCCATCACCCGACAACGCCACTGTCACGTGAGAGCGCGCCAGCTGCGCTACCAGAGAAGTGGGAATCTGGGACGAATCTGCAAACGGCTCGTCGTAGATCGTGTGCAGTGTCGGGATCACGTCTCTAGCCTCGTGCGGCGTGACGTAAAGCTCGGTGTGATCGGTGCCGAGGTGCCGGGCAATGGCCGCCGCATGGGTCGCCTCGTCGTATCCCGGTTCCTGAAAGCCAATCGTGAAGGTCTTGACCGGCCGATTGCTCTGCGCCTGCATTAGCGCCACTATCGTCGAACTGTCGACCCCTCCGGAAAGAAACGCGCCGAGAGGAACATCGGCGACCATTTGTTGTTTCACGGCATCGCGCAGCAGCGTTTCAAGCTCGATGCTTAAATCAGGTTCGGTCAGCGTCGAACGTTCGGCGAAACCGCGTTCCGCGACGCCGCGCGCGGACCAATACGGTTTGATAGTTGGCTCGCGCGACTGCCATCGCAGCGTCAAAATATGCCCGGGCCGCAGCTTCGAGATTCCGCGGTATATCGAATGCGGCGCTGGGATGTAGTTGTGACGCATGAAAAGTGCCAAAGCGTCGCGGTCGATTTCGGCGTTCCAGTGCGGATGCGGGCGCAGCGCCTTCAGCTCGGAACCAAACAGGAACGACTGGCCGCACCAGCCGTAGTGCAGCGGTTTTTCTCCGATGCGATCGCGCGCAAGATGCAGCGATCGATCGTGTTTGTCCCATAGAGCCAACGCGAACATGCCGACGGTTTGCTTCAACGCACACTCGAGCCCGCGCGACTGTATTGCGGCGAGTAGCACCTCTGTGTCCGAATGCCCGCGCCACGACGGCGCCTCGCCGTTCTCTTCAAGATCCGCGCGAAGCTCAGCGAAGTTGTAGATCTCGCCGTTGTAGACGATTACGTAACGACCGTCCGTCGAAACCATTGGTTGATGGCCGGCGGGGGACAGATCGATTATCGAAAGGCGGCGAAAACCGAGTGCGATGCCTGAGGTTTCATCGGTCCACACGCCGGAGTCATCAGGGCCGCGATGGATAAGAGCATCCGCCATGCCCTGCGCAACAGCTGCTATTTGCGCGCAATCGAAGCGCGCACTCGCGAGGAAACCGGTAAGTCCGCACATGGCTTTCTGGCATTCTCCTAAGTACGCGTGATACCGCGATACTTAGTGTGTGGCACATCTTGGGAAAGAAAACAGTTCTCGATCGCGCAGTGGCAAGCATGAGATCCGAACATGCTTGAGGCTAGGGCTTAATGTGTTTCATGAGCTTGGAACCTTCACTACTCTGAATATCTCTCCAGCGCGTTTGTGGTAGACGAACCGCAAGACGCTATCCGGCACGTATCGAATTCCATTGCCAAGGCGAGTTCGCATGTAGTCGACCGAGATATCCTCGGCCGCACCGACAGCGCGCAACGCTTTGAGTATCCGCGCTCGCGGATAGTAAAAGCACACCTCGTCAAGCGTCCGTTGCGACGTTGAAGCCCATTCTGCGGTGGTCAGGGTCTCGCGGTAGAGACCGAAACCGAGGCGATGAAGCATTACAAACGCGGCATGGCGCACCGATCCGCGCGGCAGTCGGTGCGCAAAGTACAAACCCACATGCCCCTCGTACCAGGTTGACGCAACAGGAAACGCTGCGATCAGCGTCCCGTTCGGCTTCAGCAGCCGAGCCATGTCGAGGATTGTGGCCTCGGGTTCGGTCACGTGTTCGAGAACCTGATTCGACAGCACCAAGTCGAAGTGCGCATCCGGAAAGTCGGCGCGCAACGCTTGGATCTGACGGACGTAACCGCGAGTCTCATCAGCTACGGCATTTAGCGAAGGCACGTAGTGACCTGAAAACGTATCCACCCCCCAGATGTCGAGGCCGCGCTGTCTTCCGATCGTGACGACTTCACCGCGACCGCATCCGTAGTCCAAAATCCGACCGCCAATCGCCAAGGCGTGGTCAAGAAGATACCGATAGTTAAACGGAATCAAACGATGTGTATCGGCACCCCGAGTCGTGTCGCCGGAAACGCATACTGGATGCAAGATTAGCCCGCGAGTGAGTGGTGAAGTTGCTTGAGTAGCAATTTCTTATCGATCATGGGTTGCGCTGCGAGCGCAATCGTGGCGCGTGACACTGCTCGCATGCTGCGTGCGTACGCGAGCATGGCGGGCCATTGGGGTGGCCCCTGACGGAAGTATTCAAAATTCACCGGAAGGGCTGAGTCACGGTGCCCGGCGTAGACGGGTACGCCGGCTCGTAGATATTCCCGTACCTTTAGCGTGCAGGCCTCTGTCATGCGCTTGCTACACAAGTTGAATGAAGACAAACCGACCCAGCTTTGGGAAGTGAGAGGATCTAACCGCGACTGGACGAGTTTGCCGTGAATTCGCACGCGTGGGTCCGATTGGGCCTTGCGCCGAAGTGCCTCCGGCACAGTGCCTACAAGGTGCAAGAGCCCGTCTTCGACGGAACTGACCATCGAATCCAGCAACGCGCCCAGCCCGTGCCAGTCGAAGAAATAGGACGCAACGAAGATAATCTCGGGTCTATCTCCGCGTCGATCAGCGGGCGCGTCAGGATCATCAGGATAGAGAATTCCGTTTGGATAGATCAGCGTCGGGCGGCCGGGTCGCACCGGCAAACGATCCAGTTCGTGCCGTGCGATCTCCGGGGTCACGCAGACGATGCCGAATGCGCGGGCCACGACGCGGCGGCCGAGCAGGCGCTCGAGCATTAGCTGCAGCCGCGCAAAAGGAAAGCCCAAAGTCGCCAGTTCAATCTCTTCCACCGTGTGGTGCACCGTGAAGTAGGTGCCAAGGAAGAAACTCGCCACGTATAGGAACGGGTCTCCCGGCGAGTGGCGCAGGACGATCCGATACCCCTTTCGCGCCAAGCGGGCAAGCCGGAGATAGAAACGCACACGCAGTAGCGCATAGCGCAACGGAGCAGGCCACCGCTTCACACCCGGACTCAAGTCGGAGGCCTGGCACAGCCAAACGATCCAGTCCAGGCCTAACTCGGCCGCGGCCTGTGCCTCATCGGCCATCTGCCGGACCACACCAGCCGAAGGGTTCATCGACACGGCGGCATGCACATAGCTCATGGCCGGCGCGATACTCCAGCTTGTGGATGGTTCATGGGTTCGAACACGCGGGTATGCCACCGGCAGAAGTTGATCCAGCGCCACGTCTGCCAGCTAGAGCGTGTCTGCCCCGCTAGGATCCGATCGAACTCCAGCAGCATCCGCGCCGACTTTAGGAAGTCGACTCGCGCTGCGTCGCCGATCCATTCGCGCGTCGACCCGGACAACGATGACAGCCATTCGAACTCGGGCGTGGCAAAGCCGATCTTGTCGCGACGGTCGAGAACCGCATCCGGGACAATGCCGCGCATGGCCGCCCGGAACACACTCTTCGTTTCGCCGAGGTCTGAGATCAGGTAGTGCTCGGGAAGAGAGAAGACGAAGTTGGCCATGTCCGTGGTGAGGAAGGGCACGCGGCTCTCTACCGAAAACCGCATCGAATTGCGGTCGCCGTGGCGCAGTAGCGCGGGCAGTCCGCGCCGGGTCGCGGCGTACGCTAGCTCGGAGGTCAAGCGCCGCCCGGGCAGGGTGGGTTCGGCGGGTTGGCGCGGGTAGCCTATTCGGACGCCGCGCTCCTGCAGCGAGCCGGCGTCCAGCCAGGGTGGCGTTGCACGAACACCAGCAAGTCGATGCATGGCGGCGTGGAGCGGTCCACTTGCAAACTCGTCGATGATGCCTTTGACCCCACGTTCGACTGTGCGGCCGGGCCAGCGCGACCATTTAAGAAGAAAACCCGCGGCCTCGCTCCACAAGCCCTGGTCGAGCAGGCTGTGGACGCGTTGGCCTGGGTAGCCGTGGTAGCCGGCGAGCAACTCGTCCGCACCTTGTCCGTCCAGCGTAACGGTGACACCGTGTTCCCGGGCCAGCTTGTACACGCGGTACTGCGCATAGATGCTGGTGCTTCCGAAGGGCTCGCCCTGCGCGACGATCATGTCGTCCAGATCATGGGCGAGCTCGGACGGCGCCACCACAACAGTGTGGCCGCGCGCGTCGACGTGATTGTTTACTCGCTGTACCCAGGCTTCTTCGGACATCGGCGCGCCGGGTGCGACAAAGCTGAACGTGTCCAGCGTCGCTGACGGCTGCAGATGTCGCATTGCGCATACGATGGCCGCGGAATCGATGCCGCCGGAAAGAGCCGCACCCAAGGGCACGTCGCTGCGCAGATGCAGCTTCACGCTCTCGAGGAACAGTTCCCGCAGCCGATCGGCCGCTGCCGTGAAAGACAAGTGGGCGGTCTCCTCCAATTTTGGAGACCACCAGGCAATGGGCTCAGACAATTCCCCTGTGGACAGAGCCAACACCCGGTACATACCGGGCATGAGGTGCGAGACGCCGTCAACAAAACTGCCTTCGTTAGTGTCATATAAGCCGTGCACCAGGTAGTCGTACGTGCGCTGAAGCGCGAGCGCTGCACCTTGACACCGCAGGGTTACCACCGCTGACAACTCGGAAGCGAACCAGAAACCGTCTCGCTCGTGCGCCAGGTACAGCGGCTTGATACCGAATGCGTCGCGCGCGCATGTCAGCGTGCCTTGCTGGCGATCAAACATGGCGAATGCAAACATGCCCTTCAATCGAGGCAAGGCCTCCGTGCCCCACCGTGCCCATGCGGCCAGGAGCACTTCGCTATCACTCTCAGTCCGGAATGTCGCGCCTACGTGCCGCAGTTCTTCTCGCAACTCTCGATAGTTGTATATCTCACCATTGAAGACAAGCGAATGCCTGCCATCAGGCGATGCCATCGGCTGGCGCCCATTCGCGGACAGGTCGATTATCGAAAGCCGCGTGTGGCCCAGTCCGACTTCACCCCATGGTGTTGCGTGCACTTCGCTCGCGCGGTCATCCGGACCACGCATGCGCATCTGGTGCAGGGCGACCGCCAAGCCCTCACGAGATCCAGCATCGCCCAGTGCGCGCCAGTAGCCGGCTATCCCGCACATGGTGTCAGCGGGCTGTGGCTAGGACGCGACGCCATTCGCGGGGCCGCAGCAAGCCAAGCCAGGCGAGCGCAGCTAGATATGCCAGCAGCACACTGGCCTTGGCTAGCGCTCGCAGCTCACCGCGTAGTACGGCCGCGTCGAGTTGAGGCGCGGCCAAGCCGACTAGCACGAACAGACCGACCGCGGCCACGAGAGGTCCGGTGCGTATCGGCAGCGGATATAACCGTTGGCTCGCTATTGCCCAAGCACCAAAGAACACCGCGCCGGCGACTAGGGTGGCCAACGTGGCGCCCCACACACCCCAGCTTGGGATAAGAAGCGCATTCAGGCCAACGCCTACCAGCGCGCTGGAGACAGTGATCGCGAGTTGCCAATGCGTCTTCTTGGCGATCGCGATGCCGGGCGCGAAGATGTACATCTGCGACAGAATCACTGCCACTGCCAGCCAGCCGATCAGCGGCGCCGCCCGGGCATATTCCGGCGTTATCAGCAGCGCTATCAGCTCGGTGCCGAATAGTCCAAGTGCTAGGCACGCCACAAGTGCCACGCCGCTGGACCCTTCGAGCAGACGTGCGAGCCGCCGCGGCGTCTCGGCCTCATGGTGATGAGCGTAGACCAGCGGGGCAAGTGCCCCCTGCACGCCGATAAGCACGAGCGTCACCACTCCGGCCAGCCGACTGGCGACGCCGAATATCCCCACATCCTCCAGTGTTGCCAGTGCATTGAGCATCAGGCGATTAGCGAAGAAGGTCGCGAAGACCGCGATGCCGGCCGGCACCAGCGGCAGCGAGAAGCGCAACATCGCCACAAGCTCGTCGCGCGCGATGCCGAAGACAAGAGTGCCGCGAAGCCACGCCAGGCTGAGCGCTGCGGCACACGCGGCGGCGGCGGCCTGGGCCC
>JBGTEW010000330.1:0-2036 GCA_041747615.1 Burkholderiaceae bacterium
AGAACACTTCTTGGTAGTCCTGATCGAGCAGGTTCTCGACCCTCGCGGTCAGGCTGACGTGGCGCGTCAAGGCGTAACTGCCGGCAAGCCGCACGAGGGTGTACTCGCGCAACGTGACACGCGCCGCGGTAAAGGTGCGGAAGTCGAGGTCTTCCTGGCGCCCGTTGTAATCGGCGGTGAGCGTTAAGCCGCCCCGCGCATCGGCGAACGAGTAGGTTACCGCCGCCGATGCCATATGCCGGGGGCGCCGCACTTCTCTCTGGCCGTCCGGCTGCGTTGCGTCCATGTACGTATACGCCACCGCCACGTTCAGGCTCGCACTGGCCGCATAGCGCGCCTCGACTTCGACGCCGCGCCGTTTACTCTCGCCTGCCAGGTTGGCCACACTCGAGCGAAACGTCGTCGAGTCGAAGGTGCCGGCAATCTCGTCCTCCAGAACCGTGTCGAAATAAGTCACCGACAACTGACCGTGGTCAAGCGCGAAGTCCGCGCCGACATCGAAGCCGCGCGATTGTTCCGGCTTCAGCCTCGGGTTCGGATCGAAGCTGCCCGGAATGAATCCGAACAACTCGAAGAACGTCGGATTGGCGTGCCCGGTGCCGTAGCTGGCGCGGAACTTCATTCTCTGGCCAACCGGCTGGGCGGCAGTGATGCGATACGTCGTCGCATCCTCGAACAACTCGTGATTGTCATGTCGTACCGAAAGCGTCAACGCCGTTAGCGATGGCAGACGCACCTGGTACTCAGCCGCCACTCCGGTTTTGTCGTTGTCGCGACTCTGGTTCTGCGCGGACGCCGGCGTCGGGCCCTTGCTCTCGAACTCCTGCCGTTCGTGCTCTGCCGCAAATGTCAGCGCCTGCTGCATGCCCGCCGAGCCAAAACGCCACGTGCCCTGATAGTCGACCCGCATGCGCGTACCGGCGAATCCGTTCGTGAAGATTCCTTGCGCGAAAACGTCTTCCTCGGTCTGCGTGCGGTTCACTCCGAGCTGATGATCGAGCACGCCGGTGGTCATATATCCGCGCACGCCGGCATCCCATTGCTCGCCTTCGCCTTTGCGATCGCCGTCGACGATCAATCCGAAGCTCGGCCCGGGAGGAAAACCGAAATCCTGCGGATCGAACTTCGCGCGGCTATCGCGATAGCGCAGCGATGCATCGAGTGCAGCGCAGGTGTTGGGTTTCCAGCCGGCACGTGCGGTCAGCGTGCGGTTGCGATAACCGTCGTCCTCGGAGCCGAATCTGGAGATGTTGGTGCCGTCGGTTGAGAATCCCGCGGCAGATAGAGCGTAACTGACGCTCTCGGTGCCGCCACGCAGTGCTGCAGCACCACTGACGGTGGAGAACGATCCGCCCTCGGCTGACGCATCGCCTTGCACGCCCGTGGCGCCGCGCTTCGTGAAAATGCTGATCACACCGCCGATCGCTTCCGAGCCATACAGCACGCTCTGCGGACCGCGCAGGATTTCGATGCGATCGATCTCGACGGAAAGCAGGTGTGCGAAGTCGACTTCGGAGGTGAACGGATCGTTGATCCGCACGCCGTCGATCAACACGACCGTGTGATTGGCTTCAGCGCCACGAATGCGCGCCTGCGTCAACGCTCCCGCCGGTCCCTGGCGGTTGACCGCGACGCCAGGCACGGCACGCAGCGCATCCGATACGAAGCGGATCTGGCGTTGTTCCAGCTCCTCGCTCGTGATCACGCTGACGGTGGCGCCGGTGTCCGCCAGCGTCGCCTCGGTGCGGCTGCCGCTGACGATCACGCGATCAAGGAAGGTCGCTGCAACCGGCACACCCACTTGTGCGCTGGCCAAGTCGAAACAGAAAGTGGTGCTGACCACGGCGCAAACATTTCGCCACCGTTCGAGTCGAACTGCGAAGCTGATTTTCATCGCTCACCCGCGTCAATGCACGCGCGCGGCGTGAATTCGGTGATGCAGGAGGCGCAACTGGCGCTGCTGCACACCGTCGCCCGCCGCGACGCGCTGCTGAAGCCGCCGCACGATGCAGCGGCTCGCCCGCCAGGCCGGTCTC
>JBGTEW010000331.1:0-22457 GCA_041747615.1 Burkholderiaceae bacterium
GCGCCCCGCGCTGCTGTTGATGGACGAGCCATTTTCGAGTCTCGACGTCGATCTGCGCGCGCGACTGGGTGCTGAAGTTCGCCAGATTCTGAAGGCGAGCGGCACTACGGCGCTGCTCGTGACTCACGATCAGCAGGAGGCGTTTGCAATGGCCGACAAGATCGGCGTGATGCACGCGGGCCGAATCGAGCAATGGGACCGCCCGTATGAGCTGTACCACCGTCCGGCGACGCGGTACGTGGCCGATTTCATCGGAGAGGGTGTGTTTCTGCCTGCGAGGGTGCTGACATCGATGAACGTCGAGATCGAGCTGGGCGAACTGCACGGCAAGTGGCCACTGAGCTACATGCCGTCAAGCGAGCTTTCCAACGGAAATGGCGGCAGCACCGATGTCGATGTCCTGCTGCGTCCGGATGACGTTGTGCATGACGACGCGAGCGAGCTGAAAGCCGAGGTCGTTCGAAAGGTCTTTCGCGGCGGCGATTTCATCTATACGTTGCGGCTGGCGAGCGGGCGTGAAGTGCTCGCTCTGGTGCCGAGCCATCACGACCACGCGATCGGCGAGAAGATCGGCATTCGGTTGGATGCGGACCATGTGATCACATTCCCGAGGGCCGATGTACGTCCCGACGCACTTCGCGGAAACGCGCGTTGAAGTCCTGCACGACCTGGTCCGCGCCCATCCTCTCGGAGCGCTGGTCGTGCTTGCACCGGACGGACTTGACGCGAACCACATTCCATTCGAGATCGATAGGGAGCCAGCCCCATTTGGAACGCTGCGCGGACATGTGGCGCGAGCCAATCCGGTGTGGCGCC
Source organism: Burkholderiaceae bacterium (assembly GCA_041747615.1). GTDB lineage: Bacteria > Pseudomonadota > Gammaproteobacteria > Burkholderiales > Burkholderiaceae_F > JACCZX01. Next base: position 817 of record JBGTEW010000331.1, read on the forward strand.
ACTTCTCGCCGCAGGTCGACGCGCTCGCTGTTTTTCAGGGCCCGCATGCCTATGTCTCGCCGGCCTGGTATGCCTCCAAGCGGGAGCACGGCAAGGTCGTGCCGACGTGGAACTATGCGGTCGTGCATGTGCACGGCCCATTGCGCGTGATCGACGATCGCGGATGGCTACGACAATTCGTCGAGCGATTGACCAACCGCTACGAAGCGAATCGCAGCGACCCCTGGAAGGTCGGCGACGCCCCGCGCGAGTTCATCGACACGATGGTCGGTGCGATTGTCGGCATCGAGATTCCGATCGCACGGATGACCGGCAAGTGGAAAGTCAGCCAGAACCGCGCGGACAAGGATCGGGTCGGCGTGGCGCACGGGCTGACGCAGGAGCCAGGCGAAGCAGCGGCCGCGATGGTCCGGCTCTTACAACAAACAAAGGGCGGTTGATTTCAACCGCCCTTCAATCGAACGGCACCGACCGTTACTCGCGATCGGACATCGCTTCGGCGCCGACTCCGAGCTCTTCCACCAGTTCCTGCTTGCGCTCTGCCATCTGCGGCCCAAGAGCAGCCGTGTCAAGTCGTGCCTTCTTCAGCTTGGGAAACATCTCGTCCTCTTCTTCCTCCACGTGATGTTCGATCAGCTCGCTGAGCACCTTCACTTTCGCATCGTATAGATCATCGTCGGGCGACATATCCGCCAGCTGCGCGATCAGATCCTTGACGCTCGCATGCTCGACGACCGCCTCGTCGATCAGGTCTTCCTCGTCGAGTATGTCGCGTGCCGCCGGGTAGAAAATCTCTTCTTCCACTTGAGCATGAATCGCCAACTCGGCACAGATCGTCGCCGCCAGCACCTCCTTCTCGTTGTAGCTCCCTTCGTCCTCAGCCAATTTCTCGTACTGCTTAAACAGCTTTTCGACGTTGCGATGGTCTGCCATCAGCAATTCGATCGCATCGGTGGGTGGTGATGTGGTACCTGCCATGGGTCTTCTCCTGTTGGTTCGTCGAAATATCGGGATTACCCACCTGCAAGGCGTATGCCCGTGTGGCCAAATCGTAGAAATCGCCGGTCCAGTGCCACGAAACGATTGCATACGCGACGCGGCACATATTGCCGGTTCGCCGCCGCAAAGTCGGTCAACGATGACGGCTTCTAACCGTTCGAACGAGTATGCAGCCAGCCCCCATTTGGACCATTTTCCGCGATACCAAGACCGGTCAGCTCGTGCGCAAATACATTGCGTCGGACGACACGAAGCGGATCAAGAAAGAAAGTAGCGCGCCTAAGAAGTAGTTACCGGCAAGCTCCTGGCGGAGAGAGTGGGATTCGAACCCACGATGGGCTTTAGACCCATACACACTTTCCAGGCGTGCGCCTTCGACCGCTCGGCCATCTCTCCGCTTCGCTCGCGAGTATATCGAGCGATCAAGCGACAAAAAAAAGCCCGCGATGACGCGGGCTTGAAAAGAAAACCTTACGCTCAGGTCGCGACGGTACTGACGGTATCGCCCCGGAGGTTCGGGTAACGCACGTGCTCGACGAAGTCCTGCACCTCCTTGTTCGGCGCCTTCGTCAGCGCACTGACGATGATCAACACCGTGAGGCCGATCGGCACGCCGAATACGCCGGCCGAGATCGGCGCGATGCCGAACCATGGGTCCATCCTCGTCGTGCCGAACCATTCGATGAATTGCGGATACGTGCGCGACATGTAATACAGGCAGATCCCGAGACCGGCCACCATGCCGGCGATGCATCCGTAGCGGTTGGCGCGCTTCCAGAACACCCCCATGACCAGCGAGGGAAAGAACGCCGAGGCCGCCATCGAGAACGCCGCACCCACCAGGAACAGGATGTTTCCGGGTTTCTGCGACGTGACCCAGGCAGCGAACAGCGCAACCACAAGTAGCAGGACCTTCGAAATCAACACCCTTTTCTGCGTTGATGCATTGGGGTTGATCATCTTGTAGTACAGGTCGTGCGACAGAGCGTTGGCAATCGTCAACAGCAACCCGTCCGCCGTCGAAAGCGCCGCTGCGAGGCCGCCCGCTGCCACCAGACCCGAGATCACATACGGCAGCCCGGCAATCTCCGGTGTAGCAAGCACAATGATGTCGCCTCCCAACGTGATCTCCGCTAGCTGCACTATGCCGTCACGGTTGATATCGGAGATCGCCATCAGCGTCGGATCGATCTTGGCCCAGGCCGCCACCCACCCCGGCAGGTTCGCGAATGCGGACCCGACGACGTTATGGTAGATCTCATACTTGACGAGAACCGCCAGTGCAGGCGCCGTGAAGTAGAGCAGAAAGATGAAGAACAGCGACCAGAACACCGACTTACGTGCCTGCTGCACCGACGGCGTCGTGTAGTACCGCATCAGGATGTGCGGTAACGCCGCCGTTCCGAACATCATGCAGAACGTGAGCGCCAGGAAATTCAGCCGCTTGGTGTCGCGTTCAGCCTCGCCCGCAGCTCCGGTCTTGTTGGTGGGATAAGGCTCGCCGTGCTGAAACGGCGGCCCCGCCTTGGCGTTGTTCGACGCGATCTGCCTTCCCCATGCGGTCCGCGCATCATCAGCCGAGTCCGGGTAATCCGCCAACGCTTTCTCCGCCGCCCGAATATCCGGTACGCCGGCATTCGCCGTCTTCAGATCCTCGACCCGCTTCGCTGCGGCTGCACGGCCCGCTTCCCACGATGCAGGCAGCGCATCGATCCGCGCCTTGGCGTCGGCCGCGTTCTTCTTGAAAATATCGCGGACCGCGATCTCGGCTGGTGCTTTGCGCAGCTCATCACCCTTAACGGTGACTCGCTCCAGTACCTGGCCGTAAACCAGCTGCGGAATCGGAAACCCGGTGATCTTGACCGACAGCCAGACAACCGGAATCAGGTAGGCAATGATCAGAATGATGTACTGCGCCACCTGCGTCCAGGTCACTGCACGCATCCCGCCCAGGAACGAGCAGACGAGAATACCGGCCAGCCCCACGAACACGCCGATCTCGAACGCAACGCCGATGAAGCGCGATGTGATGATGCCCACGCCGTAAATCTGCGCCACCACGTACGTGAACGAACACAAAATTGCCGCGAAGATGCCGATCGACCGCGGAATGTTGCCGCCGTAGCGTGCGCCCAGAAAATCCGGAATCGTGAACTGCCCGAACTTGCGCAGGTAAGGTGCAAGCAGCAGCGCCACCAGCACATAGCCACCGGTCCAGCCGATCACGAACCCCAGGCCGTCGAAGCCGGTCAGGTACAGCGTTCCCGCCATGCCGATGAACGAGGCAGCCGACATCCAGTCGGCGCCCGTGGCCATGCCGTTGAACAAGGCCGGCACCCGTCGCCCTGCCACGTAGTACTCGGCAACGTCTGCCGTGCGGCTCATGATGCCGATGCCCGCATACAGCGCGATCGTGGCAAACAGGAACGCGTAGCCGATCCAGACCCTCGGCAAGCCCATTTGCTCGAGTATCGCGAGAACTACGACAAACGCAAGAAATCCGCCCGTGTAAAACGTGTAGTACTTGCGGAGCTGATTGAAAAACGCCCGATTGGTACTCGCGGTTGTGCTCATGCTTCATCTCCTTCGTCCACGCCGTACTCAAGATCCAGCTTGCGCATGTACCGCGCGTAGAACCAGATGATGACAACGTAGACGATCAGCGACCCTTGCGCCGCCATGTAGAACGACAGCGGCCAGCCAAAGAAGTTGATTTCGGCCAGCGGGATGGCAAACCAGGCCATCACGTACGTGACGACAAACCATATGGCCAGCAGAATCGCGGTGATACGCAGATTCCGTTGCCAGTACTCTCGATGTTTTTCAGTCTGTTGCATCTTTGCTCCTCGGTAGTTATCCCGACTCCCTGACTACACCGCCTCCACAGTTACCGCCTCCTTCAAAACCCGACCCTCATCCCGATGCCGCGCGACTGCGCGCGGAGTCGTCTGCTGCAAATCACGCTTCAGCGTCGCGGAAAACTTCGGCTCAAAGTCCGCCAGTTGTTCGTAAACCTTCCAAGCCTCATCGTTGCGGCCCAGATGGTGATAAGTCATCGCGAGCTGGTAATAGCCGTAGGGGCTGAACGGCTGCAGCTTGATGTTGCGCTTGAACGCTTCGGTGGCTTCCTCCAGCCGCCCGCTTCGGATCAGCACCAATCCGAGGCCATACCAGGCGCGGTCGAGCGACGGCTTCAGCTCGGTCGCCTTGCGGAAGCAGCGTTCGGCAGCCTCGAGGTCGTCGCGCTTGTCGTGCAGAAATCCGAGGTTGAACCACGCATCGGTGGCCAGCGGATCGATGTCGACCAGCCGCTCAAACTCGCGCACCGCTGCCACCAGATCACCCGATTCCGCATACAGGTTGCCGAGTGCGGAGCGCGCTACGCCGTCGCGCGGTGCAAGCTCAATAAGCCGTGTGTAGATGCCGATCGCCGGCTCGGTGCGCTTGAACAGCACCGCGACATACGCCATGCATCTCAACTGGATGCGGGATAGGAAGCGAGCGGTGGCCGTCATGCGGTCAGCGTTCCTGCTGGACTGCAGCGCACGCCCGCTGCTGCGGATCGGCGCGGCAACTGGCGGCGAGCTCGAACAGCACCACCAGCCAGATGACGAAGAGCAGAAAGAACGTGGCAAGCGGGATATGCTGATCGACGACGAATTTCGGTGTCACCAGCCGTGTCAGCCGCGTAAACGGACTCGTGATCACCTGGAACAGCTGGTAGACCGGATTCTGCTTGCGCCGGCCCCAGGCGAAAATGCCGATGGCGAATTGCGCTATCAACGCCATGCCCGCGATCTCGAGCACGGCCTTGATGATCGTAAGCAAGGTTGCCACGCGTTGAATTCTCCGATGGGTTCACAGCGTGACCTTCAGCTGTTCGAGTATCGCCGGGTTTTCCAGCGTCGATACGTCCTGCGTTATCTCTTCGCCTTTCGCGATCGACCGCAACAGGCGACGCATGATCTTGCCGGAGCGCGTCTTTGGCAGGTTGTCGCCAAAGCGAATGTCTTTCGGTTTTGCGATTGCGCCGATTTCCTTCCCGACCCAGTCGCGCAGTTGCTTCGCAATCTTCTGCCCGTCTTCGCCGTTCGGCCGCGCCTGCTTCAGCACGACGAACGCGCAGATCGCTTCGCCGGTGGTCTGATCGGGGCGGCCGACGACGGCGGCTTCGGCGACCAGCGAATTCGAGACCAGTGCCGATTCGATCTCCATCGTTCCCAGACGATGCCCCGAGACGTTGAGCACGTCGTCGATACGGCCCATGATCGTGAAGTAGCCGGTGTCCTTGTCGCGCACCGAACCGTCGCCCGCCAGATAAAGCATGCCGCCAAGCTCGTCCGGGTAGTACGACTTTCTATAGCGCTCGGGATCGCCCCAGATCGTACGGATCATCGACGGCCAGGGTCGTTTGATCACCAGCAGCCCGCCCTGACCGATCGGCACGTCGTGACCCGTCTCATCGACAATCGCCGCCATGATTCCCGGCAGCGGCAGCGTTGCCGAGCCGGGCACCGTCGGAGTGGCGCCTGGCAGTGGCGTGATCATGTGGCCGCCGGTCTCGGTCTGCCACCACGTGTCGACGATCGGGCAGCGGCCGCCGCCTACCGTTACGTGGTACCACAGCCAGGCTTCCGGGTGGATCGGCTCGCCACCGGTGCCGAGTACGCGCAGCTTCGACAGGTCGTAGTTCTTCGGCAGCTCCCCGCCGGCCTTGATCAGCGAGCGGATCGCGGTAGGTGCCGTGTAGAAGACGCTGACGCCATGGTCCTGGCAGATCTTCCAGAAGCGGCCGGCATCCGGATAGGTGGGGACGCCTTCGAAGATCACCTCGGTGGCGCCGACGGCGAGCGGCCCGTAACACACGTACGTGTGACCGGTGACCCAGCCGACATCAGCCGTGCACCAGAAAACGTCCGACGGCTTGATGTCGAACGTCCATTTCATCGTCATTGCCGCCCACAGCAGGTAGCCGCCGGTGGAATGCTGCACGCCTTTCGGCTTGCCGGTCGAGCCCGACGTGTACAGGATGAACAACGGATGCTCGGCATTGACCGCCACCGGATCACAGGTTGCCGGCTGCTTTGCCATCACATCGTGCAGCCAGCGGTCGCGGCCTTCGGTCCACGCAACGCTGCCGCCAGTGCGTTGGTAGACGATCACATGCCGCACTTTCTCGCAACCACCCATTGAGAACGCGTCGTCGATCGCCGCCTTGAGCGCGATCGCTCTGCCACCGCGCATTTGTTCATCGGCGGCAATGATCAGCGTCGCGCCGGCATCGATCACGCGCTCCTGCACGCTCTTCGCCGAAAATCCGCCGAACACCACCGAGTGCGTAATGCCGAGGCGCGCGCAGGCCTGCATCGCAATCACTGCCTCGGCAGACATCGGCATATAGATGATCGCTCGCTCGCCTTTTGCGTGACCGAGCGCCTTGACGCCGTTCGCAAGCTGGCACACCTTCGCGTGCAGCTCGCGATACGTCGTCTTAGTGACCTTGCCGTCGTCCGCCTCAAAGATGATCGCGACCTTGTCGGCGTTGCCGTTGGCCACATTGCGATCGAGGCAGTTGTACGACGCGTTCAGTTCGCCGTCGTCGAACCATTGGTAGAACGGCGCCTTCGATTCATCGAGTACACGAGTGAACGGCTTGGTCCACTCCAGGTTTTCACGCGCGAGGCGCTCCCAGAAACCCGTGAAGTTGGATTCTGCTTCGGCGCACAGCGCCTGATACGCCTCCATTCCGGAGACGTTGGCCTGCTTTACGAATGCGGCACTCGGCGGAAAAATCCGATGCTCCTGCAGTACCGACTCGATGTTGCCCATGAATCCGCTTCGCCCTCACCGGCGCAGTGATCGCGGGAAGGTAGGCAGCCGCGCTTACACGAAGCTGACAAGGCGCACTCTTTTGGTGCTGCGATGCATCAAGCCCGCCTGGTCAGGCGTTGAGCAAGTTGATCAGCGATGCAGCGTTGCGCTGCCCCTGGTCTTCGTAGTTGTTGTTGAATATCACATGAACGGCTGTAGCCTGTGCGGACAGCTTCTTGATCGAAACCGCAAGTTCCGCCATCTCATCATTCGAGTAGTCGTAATTAAACCGGTCCGACGCCCTGTCACTTTTCGTATTCCAGGTTGCCCTGTTCCGTCCGTGAAGCCGAACGAGCGCCAGCTCCGGATGAGTGATCTCCCAGTGCGCCGCGACACTGGTCGGAAATCCCTGCGGCGCATCGACGACCGTATGCACCAATCCGTGCTCGCGCTCGAATCGCAACGTGTATTCCCGATGCACATCGTTGAACCACGTCTGGTGGCGGAACTCAACCGATAGCGCGTGACCTGGCACGCGCTGAACACACTCCTCGACATGCGCGCGTGAGGCCGGCGAATAGGTCAACCACGGCGCGAACTGAAAGTGCACGAGTCCCAACTTGCCGGCCTGCCGCAGCGGTACGAGCGCCTCGATGAAAAACTCCCACAGCAAGTCCAGCAGGTCGCATGGAACGTCTTTGTAGTGAATGGTCTTCCTGGCAGCGACTGCCGGCGGCAGCCGGTCGCGCACCAGAGGCGGCAGCGCGTCCACGGCTGTTTGATGTCCGGTAAACAAGCGAAATGCCTTGACGTTGAAGGTGAAATGCGCAGGCGTGCGCTGCGCCCACACCTTCGAGTTTTCCACCGATGGCAAGGCGTAATAGCTGCTGTTGACCTCAACCAGCGGAAACTGGCTGGCGTAGTACCGCAGCCGCGCCTCGGCCGAGCTGCATCCCTTCGGATAGAACCGGCGCGACTTTACAAGCGTTGGATCAGTCCACGATGCCGTGCCGACCGATATGCGCGCATTTACATCGGGCAAGACGCTGTCGGCAAATGCTAGTCGGTGAGGACAAATGTGACTTTCAAAATCACCTTGAAACCTGTCACCTTGCCTTTTTCGATCGTCACTTCCTGATCCTTTACCCACGCGCCTTTGACGTTCTTCAACGTCTTGCTCGCGCGTGCGACGCCTTGCAGAATTGCGTCTTCAAAGCTTTTTTTGCTGACGCTGCTGATTTCGCTGATGCGTGCGACGGTCATTTTGTTTCCTTCGGTTGAGTTCTGTTTGGCGGAGAGGGTGGGATTCGAACCCACGTTACTCCATAGGAGTAAACCGGATTTCGAGTCCGGCGCATTCGACCACTCTGCCACCTCTCCGGTCCGCGGCGAGGCGCGAAGTATATCTGCGCGCGTTGTTACGACGGGCGGAGGATCGAGATGCCGTCGATGAAAGGCCGCAGCGCCATGGGCACGTCGACGCCGCCGTCCACCCGCTGAAAATTTTCAAGCAATGCGACCAATGTGCGGCCGACCGCGAGGCCAGAGCCGTTCAGTGTGTGCACGAACTCGGTCTTGCCTTGCGCATTCTTGAAGCGTGCCTGCATGCGCCGCGCCTGGAATGCTTCGCAGTTAGAGCAAGACGAGATTTCGCGATACGCGTTCTGACCCGGTAGCCAGGCTTCGACGTCATACGTCTTGCTCGAGCCGAATCCGGTGTCGCCGCTACACAGCAGCATCACGCGATACGGCAACTCGAGTTTTTGCAGCACCGCTTCAGCGTGGAGCACCATTTCTTCGTGCGCTTCGTACGAGCGGGCAGGATGCGCCACCTGCACCATCTCGACCTTGTCGAACTGGTGATTGCGAATCATGCCTCGCGTGTCCTTGCCGTAGCTGCCTGCCTCTGACCGAAAGCACGGCGTATGCGCGGTCAGCTTCAGCGGCAGGTCCGACTCTTTCACGATTTCATCGCGTACGGTGTTGGCCAGCGATATTTCGGAAGTTGAGATCAAATACATCTCTTCTTTCTCGTCACCGCCGCCTTTCGTGACCCAAAACATGTCGTCGCGGAACTTCGGGAGCTGCGTTGTGCCGACGAGACTTTCCGCATTGACGATGTACGGGGTGTAGTACTCGGTGTAGCCGTGCTCGCGCGTCTGAATGTCGAGCATGAACTGCGCGAGCGCGCGATGCAGTCGCGCCAGCGGACCGCGCAGCAGCGTGAAGCGCGAACCCGACAACTTGGCTGCGGTATCGAAGTCGAGGCCGAGCGGCGTGCCTACGTCGACGTGGTCCTTCACCGGAAAGTCAAACGCTCGCGGTGTGCCCCAGCGGCGCACCTCGACGTTGTCATCGGCCGATAAACCGATCGGAACCGATTCGTGGACCAGGTTCGGTACTTCGAGCATCCATTGCTGAAATTTCTGCTGAATGCCGGCGAGTTGCGCCTCCAGCTTCTTGACTTCGTCCGGAATCGAGCCTGCCTCGGCGAGCAGGCTCGTCGCATCCCGACCTTTAGCTTTCAGCACGCCGACCTGCTTCGACAAAGCGTTACGCCGCGCCTGCAGTTCCTCGGTCTTCGTCTGCACCAGCTTGCGCTCGGCTTCGAGCGCGTTGAAGCGATCAACGTCGAACGCGTAGCCGCGTGCCCGCAAGCGCGCTGCGGCAGCCCCAACATCCTTGCGCAACAAATTTATATCGAGCATGGCCGAATGCTACTTGGCGGCGTTAAGACGACGCAGTTCAGCAAGCCGCTCGGCGATGCGCGCTTCGACGCCGCGGTCAGTCGGCTGATACCACCGTTGCGTGCTCACGCCCTCCGGCAGATACGTCTCGCCCGCTGCCACCGCGCCCGCTTCGTCGTGGGCGTAGCGATACCCTTCGCCGTAGCCAAGCTCCTTCATCAGCCGCGTCGGCGCATTGCGCAGATGCATCGGCACCGGCCGCGACCCGTCCTGTTCAACGAACGCGCGCACAGCGCCATAAGCGCGATACACCGCGTTGGATTTCGGCGCGCACGCGAGGTAGACGATTGCCTGCGCCAGGGCGAGCTCTCCTTCCGGCGAGCCGAGCCGCTCGTAGGTGTCAGCCGCTGCCAGCGCGATTTCGAGTGCGCGCGGATCAGCCAGGCCGATATCTTCGGTGGCCATGCGTATTGCGCGCCGTGCCACATAGCGTGGATCGACGCCGCCATCGAACATGCGCACCATCCAGTACAGCGACGCATCGGGATCGGAACCCCGCACCGACTTGTGCAGCGCTGAAATCTGGTCGTAGAAGTTTTCGCCGCCTTTGTCGAAGCGCCGCATGGTTGCCGGCAACGAATCGCGCAGAAAACCGGCATCGATCGACGCCAGCTTTCGCTCGTGGGCGGCGTTGCCGACCACTTCCAGCGCGTTCAGCAAACGCCGCGCGTCGCCGTCGGCCAGATCGAACAGCATGCCGCGCGCAGTCGCATCGATCGCGAGCTCCAGTCTCTGTTGGCTCAGCGCGCGGTCCAGCAGCGCCTCGAGCTCGTCACGCGACAACGGTTGCAGCACGTAGACCGCGGCCCGCGACAACAACGCGCCGATCACCTCGAACGAAGGATTCTCGGTCGTGGCGCCGACAAACACGAACAACCCGGACTCGACATGCGGCAGAAAGGCATCCTGCTGCGCCTTGTTGAAGCGATGCACCTCGTCCACGAAAACCACGGTGGGCTTGCCGATCTTGGAACGTGTGACCTGCGCACGCTCTACCGCATCACGGATGTCTTTCACTCCGCCGAGCACCGCCGACATCGCGATGAAGTTCAGCGTGAATGCGTCGGCCATCAAACGCGCCAGCGTGGTCTTGCCAACTCCCGGCGGGCCCCACAGGATCATCGAGTGCGGCCGGCCCGACTCGAAAGCGACGCGCAGCGGCTTGCCGGTACCCAGCAGATGCGACTGGCCCACCACGTCATCGATCGTGCGCGGACGCATCCTCTCTGCGAGAGGAGCGTCCGTGACTTCAGTCGCGAATAGGTCCTGCATGCGTATCAGGCTAGCATTCGCCCATCGCAAACCGCGCTCTGGAGACAGCAGTGGGCAAGAAGCTGATGGCATTGATGCTGGCGACCAGCGCGTCGCTGGCGTGGGGGCAAGCCGATGTGGTCGGCAAGGCAGCCAGCGAGAAAGGCGCAGTGAAGACCGATTCCGGCATGGTGTATCGAAGCCTGACCGAAGGCAGCGGCGCCAGCCCAAAGGAAACCGACGTCGTCCGCGTGCACTACCGGGGCACGTTTCCGGACGGCAAGGAGTTCGATAGCTCGCACACGCGCGGCCAGCCGACCGAGTTCCCGCTGAACCGGGTGATCAAGTGCTGGACCGAAGGCGTTCAGCGGATGAAAGTGGGCGGCAAGGCGACACTCACCTGCCCGCCGTCGCTCGCCTACGGGGAAAAAGGAGCCGCAGGGGGTGTCATACCGCCGAATGCGACATTGCAGTTCGAGGTTGAGCTACTCGGGATCAAGAACCAGTAAACGAACGGCGCGCTGACGCTATTACTTGTCATCCAAAACGTCGGCACCCTTCGGTGGTGTAAAGCGGAACGCATCGGCGTCGAGCTTCGGGTTGCGTTCGACTTTGCTGAAAGTCAGCCGCGTCGACTGGCCGAAGCCGTCGGCCAGCAGCATCGCCTGCGGCAAGCCGTCACGAAAGCCGATTTCGATGCGTTCGAACGTCGTGTCTTTGGCGCGCGGCTTCGCGATGATCCACTCGAGCCCGTCGCGCTCGCCGGCATCGCTGACCTCAAACTCCTTTTCGAACTCGTTCGAACCGAACAGGATCGATGCCGGACTCGACGGCAGGGACGCCTGCAGCTTCCTGATGGTCGCCTGGTTTAGATCCTTGTCGAACATCACGAGCCGCTGCCCATCAGCGACAATCAACTGCTCGTAGGGCTTCTGATAGACCCAGCGAAACTTGCCGGGGCGCTGAAAAACGAAGCTTCCGCTGGAGGGCGCCTGGGCCACTGATCCCTGGCGCGGAAGCACACGCTGAACGAATTCTCCGCGCGCACTGTTGGTCTGCGTCAGAAAGCTGCGCAGTTGGTCGAGTGAGGCCGCGTGCGCGTGCGTCGCAAAGAGACACGCCACGATAAACCCGGTACGCAAACAGTTCAGCATCGAGCCTTCAATCGTCAGCCTTCCCGCACCGGCACCAGAATCTCGCGATTGCCGTTGCTCTGCATCGCCGACACCATGCCGGCGCGCTCCATGTCCTCCAGCAAGCGCGCGGCCAGGTTGTAGCCGATCCGCAGATGCCGCTGCACCAGCGAGATCGACGCCCGTCGGTTCTTCAGCACGATCTCGACTGCCTGGTCGTATAACGGATCGGCTTCCCCGGACGGTTGACCGCCATCGCCATCGCTATCGGCCTCGGCCGCTTCGAGTAAACCCTCGACGTACTGCGGAGCCCCGCGCGCCTTCAACACGTCGACCACGCGATGCACCTCTGCGTCCGACACGAAGGCACCGTGCACGCGCGACGGCGAGCCGGTTCCCGGCGCCAGGTACAGCATGTCGCCCTGCCCGAGCAGCGATTCGGAGCCCATCTGGTCGAGGATCGTGCGCGAGTCGACACGGCTCGAGACCTGATACGAAATGCGCGCCGGAATGTTGGCCTTGATCAGCCCGGTGATCACGTCGACCGACGGTCGCTGCGTCGCCAGAATCAAGTGCATGCCCGACGCGCGCGCCTTTTGCGCGATGCGCGCGATCAGTTCCTCGACCTTCTTGCTCGACACCATCATCAGATCGGCCAGCTCGTCGATCACGACGACGATCATCGGCAGCGTGTCGAGCGGCTCGGGCTGATCATCGGGCTTCAATGAGGGGGTGAGCGAAAACGGATTGGCGATGAACTCGCCCTTGGCGCGCGCATCGGCGATCTTCTGGTTGAAGCTCGTCAGGCTGCGCACGCCGAGCTTGCTCATCAGCCGGTAGCGCTTGTCCATCTCGGCCACACACCATTGAAGCGCATTGCCGGCTTCGCGCATATCGGTGACGACCGGCGTCAGCAGATGCGGAATGCTCTCGTACACCGAAAGCTCGAGCATTTTCGGGTCGATCAGGATCATCCGCACCTGCGACGGATCGGCCTTATAAAGGATCGACAGGATCATCGCGTTGATGCCGACCGATTTACCGGAACCGGTCGTGCCGGCCACCAGTAAGTGCGGCATGCGCGCCAAATCAACGACGACCGGCTTGCCTGAGATGTCCTTGCCAAGTCCGAGCGTCAGCAGCGAATGGCTTTCGTTGTAGACGGCCGATCCGAGAATCTCCGACAGCTTGACGACCTGCCGGCGTGGATTCGGCAGCTCGAGCCCCATCAGGTTCTTGCCGGGAATCGTCTCGACTACGCGTATCGAGACGAGCGACAGCGCGCGAGCAAGGTCCTTCGCCAGATTCACGATCTGACTGCCCTTGACCCCGACAGCGGGCTCTATCTCGTAGCGCGTGATCACCGGGCCGGGGTACGCGGCAACCACCGCCGCCTCGACGTTGAAGTCTCGCAACTTTTTTTCGATCAGACGCGAGGTGAACTCGAGCGTCTCGGTGGCGATCGATTCCGCGTTCGGCGGCGGTTCGTCGAGCAGATCGAGTGGCGGCAAACGTGCATCGGCCATCTCGACAAAAAGCGGCACCTGCTTTTCCTTCTGCTTGCGCTCGGACGGCTTGACATGCGCCGGCGCCCGCTCGATGTGCACTGGCGGCGCCTCCTCGATGCGCTCGCGTTCGTCGCTCAGCGCGGCTTCTCGTACCTTGGTCGCCGCTTCACCGATCGCGCGATCCTCGGCCTCTTCGCGTTTGCGCTGCGCGCGGCGAGAGAATCCTTCGAGGAACGCGCCGAACCGCTCCGCCACCACGAGCCACGAGAAGTCGAGGAACAACGAAAGTCCGATCGCGATGGCGACCAGTAGGATCACGGTCGCGCCGGTGAACCCGACACCGGCCTGAAAGAACTGAGCGATGGCGCCGCCGACGATACCGCCCGGAAGACCGGGCAGCGCGATACCGAGCGAGTGAAAGCGCAGCGCCTCCAGACCGACGGCGGCCAGCAGCAGCAGCACGAAGCCGATGCCGTGCGCATACGCCGGCAGATCGTCGTTCAAAGGATCGCCATGGTCGGCACGATGCAGCTTTCGAAACCCGCGTACCACCGTGATCGCCAGACCGAACACCAGCAGGTGGGCCGATAGCCCAAACAGCAGCAACACAATATCGGCCACCCACGCACCAAACCGGCCGCCGATGTTCTCGACCCCGGCGCCGCTTGCCGTATGCGAAAACGCCGGATCGTTACTGCTGAAGCTGATGAGCATCGCAAACAAGGCGATGGCGGCGACAGCGCCGACAATCCACCCCGCTTCCGCGAGCAGTCGGGCCAGGCGGCCGTGACCGTCTACGATCGGCGGCGACGCGTTGGCGCGCGACCAGACGCCATCGACCGCTCGCTGTTCGCTACCCGTCCTTCCCCTTGCTGCCATGCAGCGAGTATAAAAGGGCAGAGCGCGCCGCTGTGCCTTTAGTCGGCCCGCAAACTCGTCGCCACTATCGCGGTTTCGCGCCGCCTGACCCGCGCTTCGTCGGTCATGATTGCGATGGGCCTCCCCGTCAAGCAGAATCGCACCGATGAGCGCCCCGATGGCAGATCAGACCCCCGGTACGCCGGCAGCACGCGCTGCTTTTGGCCGCGTGTGGAATCTGAAGTCGATCGCGATCGTCTTCTACTTCTGCCTGCTGCTGCTCTTTGGGCGTTTTGTCATGGTGCTGCACTACGAGCCGCTCCAGGATTGGTTTTTCATGCTGGCGCGCGGGCTGCGGCAGACGTTGATTTCGGGGCTGCTGTTGCTGCTTGCTATCGCGCTGGCCGAAGCGTATGCCGCAGCCAGGCGGTTGAAGCCGTCGCAGGCATTGACTCTCGGTGTCGCGGCGTGCGCCATGGCCGCGGCGGTCAGCGTCCCTGCCCGGCTGCTGGTAGCGGGCTTTCCGATCGTCGAGCGGTTGCGCGAACACCCGGGATTTCTGATCTCGACATTAACGCTCTGGACAGTGCTGGGTTCGCTCGCTTACTGGCTGTTCAATGCCACCCGTGAGGAAGAGGATGCGCGCGCCCGTCTGGCCGACAGCGAATGCCGCCGACAGTCACTGCAGGCGCAGATGGTCGAAGCCCGACTGTCGGCACTGCAGGCGCAGATCGAGCCGCATTTTCTTTTCAACACGCTGGCCAATGTCAAACGCCTTTACGAAACTGTTCCCACGCAGGGTCGGGAGATGCTCGGAAGCCTGATCAACTACCTGCGGGCCGCATTACCCTCGATGCGCCAGTCGGGCTCGACACTCGGGCGCGAGCTCGAGCTTGCACGCTCGTTCCTGACGATTCTGAAGATGCGGATGCGCGAGCGTCTTGACTTCTCGATCAACCATGATCCGACACTGGCCGAAGCCCGCGTTCCGCCGATGGTCCTGCCGACGCTGGTCGAGAATGCGATCAAGCACGGCCTCGCCCCACTGCCTGAGGGAGGCCGTATCGAGATCAAGGCAAGCCGGGACGGTGACGATCTTATGCTTGAGGTGCGGGACGACGGGGCCGGCTTCTCCGGTAGCGCCGGCACTGGCGTGGGTCTGGCGAATACGCGGTCAAGGCTGCTGGCTTTGTACGGCGCGCGTGCGGATGTAAGGCTTTCGCCGGGCCACCCGAGAGGCGTGACCGCGTCGATCCGTCTGCCGCTGGAACTCGTGCTGGATGGTTCGCAATGACGGCGGTACTCACCGAGCGGCAGCACGCGGTCGGCTCCCTGCCGCAAGTCTGGCAGCGCCTCTATGCCGAGCTGACATGGCGGCATGGCCTTTCGGTGCTGCTGGCGTCGCTGGCAATGACGGTCTCAGACCTGGCGTATTTTTACGAGAAAATCGGGAAGCCGGGCGTTTCGCTGATTCTCACATTCAACGCGCTGTCCGCCATCGTGCTGTTCAGTCTGACGCTGGTCGGCTGGATGTTCGTGACCCAGGCAGGCACCGGCGAACGGCGTTGGAGACTTCTGACGGTAATTCTGGGCAGCGCCGCGCTGACGGCTTTGCTGACAATGCCGATCGCACACGCCGTCGGCTTGCCAGAAGCGTGGCAGTCGCTAACGGACAGGAAGAAGGCGCTGCCTCCGGAGTGGCTGGTGTTCATCAGCTCGACGCTTCAGCTCTCGGTGTTTTCGCTCCTGTTTGTGGCCGTTGCCGAAACGTTTAGGCGGCGGTATTCCACGCAGCGGGCGGTGCAGTTGGCACAGCGGGAGCAGTCATCGATTGCACGCGAGGTGCTCGAGTCGCGCCTGACGGCAATGCAGGCCCAGGTCGAGCCCCAGTTCCTGTTCGACTCGCTGGTCGACATTGAAGCCTTGTACCGGCAGGACGCGGTCCGCGCCGCCGGCGATCTCGATCGCCTGATCACATACTTGCGCGTGGCGTTGCCGCGGCTGCGCGAGCCTGGCTCCACGATCGATGCCGAAATCGAACTTGTGCACGCCTATCTGGCAGTGGTCACATCGCTGCATGACGGCCGCCCTGTGCTGTCGGTCACGTTGCCGGAAGACTGCCGTCATGCCCGGTTTTATCCGATGCTGCTGCTGCCGCTGCTGCAGCGAGCCGTGCGGCACCCCTCCGGCGTTCTGCCCGATTCGATCAAGATCGGCATCAGCCGCATCGAACAGCAGATCGTGATCGTGATGAGGTTCGCGATGCCCGACCATTGTGATGCCGATCCCGAACTCGCACGGGTGCGTGAACGCCTAGATGGATTGTTCGGCTCGGCCGCGTCACTCGACTGCCGGGAAATCGGCAGTGTCACGCAGATAACGATGCGGATACCGGCGGCAGACTCCACGAATAAATGACCCATGCGACGGCGATCGTCGCCGAAGATGAAGCGACGTTGCGCCACCAGCTGATCGAACAGCTGCGCGAGCTCTGGCCCGAACTCTCGATCGTCGGCGAGGCCACCGACGGGGTTCAGGCGTTGCGCCTGCTCGACGAACGGATGCCCGACGTGCTGTTTCTGGATATCCAGATGCCGGGCGCCACCGGTCTCGAGGTTGCACGCCAGGCCAGCGGGCGTTGTCACGTGGTGTTTGTCACCGCTTACGACCAGCACGCCGTTGCCGCTTTCGATCAGGGCGCGGTCGACTATGTGCTGAAGCCCGTTTCGGCCGCTCGCCTTTTTACGGCGGTGTCACGCCTAAAGCAGCGGCTTGGGACGCCGCCCGCGCGCCTCGATTCCACTTTGGCCCAGATCGCTGCCAGTCCGACTGCTACGGCCAAGCAGTACCTGCGCTGGATCAATGCGTCGATCGGTCAGAACCTGAAGCTGATCACCGTCGATGAAGTTGCCTACTTTCAAGCCGACAACAAGTACACTCGCGTGGTCACCGGCGACGGCGAGGCGCTGATCCGCAAACCGCTGAAGGACCTGGTCGAGGAGCTCGATCCGAACCAGTTCTGGCAGATTCATCGCTCGACGCTGGTCAATGCCGCTTCGATCGCCGGTGTTGCGCGCGATTTTCGCGGGCGAATGATGGTGAAACTGAAGACACGGGTCGAAACACTGCTGGTATCCGACAGCTACACACATTTGTTTCGACAGATGTAAGACGACCGCCCGTCGGCTCACGCCGTTCCGACAAAACGCCAAGTAAATCCGGCGCTTCAAACTCCTTTAGCGGCTGGTTGGACCCACTAGAGTTTCCGGTCCAACTCGGGAGTAAATCGTGGGCTCGATGATTCTTGTTTTTCTAGCAGGTGTAGTTGCCGTGGGCGTCGCCGGCGCTGTCTATACGGTGAACAAGCAGCAGCCGGGCTATCGCGACAACGACGATGCCGGCGAATGAAAACGGCTCTTATCATCGGCGGCCTGGGCCTGGCGCTGGCGGTGGGTGCGCGCGCGATGCGATCACTGCGCCGGTGGAAAGGTTCGCGCATGACCGACCACGAGTACTTCACTGCCGCGCGGCGCCGGGCGATCAAGCATCGGACGGCGGCAAATGGACACCAGGCGAAGACCGCCGGTGACGAGTAGCCGCAGCGCCGATATTGCATCGTCTTCAAGCAAACCGGCCCCATATAATCGATCCGATCCACGCATTTAACGAGCGAAAGGCGACGGGCGGAGCGATATGACGACCTCCAAGCATGCGCGTGTTCTGATTCTGGGCTCCGGTCCCGCCGGCTACAGCGCGGCGGTTTACGCCGCGCGCGCCAATTTGAAGCCGGTGCTGGTCACCGGCCTGGCCCAGGGAGGCCAGTTGATGACAACCACTGACGTCGACAACTGGCCGGCCGATGCGCAAGGCGTGCAGGGGCCGGAATTAATGGCACGTTTTCTCGCGCACGCCGAGCGCTTCAACACCGAGGTGATCGTCGACCACATCCATACTGCAAAGCTAAGCGAGCGGCCTCTGCGCCTGATCGGCGATGCGGCCGAATACACTTGCGACGCGCTGATCATTGCCACCGGCGCCAGCGCGATGTATCTGGGCCTGCCTTCGGAGCAGGCCTTCATGGGCAAGGGCGTATCGGGCTGCGCGACCTGCGACGGTTTTTTCTACAAGAACCAGGAGGTTGCGGTCGTCGGTGGCGGCAACACCGCAATCGAGGAGGCGCTGTACCTGACTAACATCGCGAAGAAAGTGACGCTGATTCATCGGCGCGACAAGTTTCGCGCCGAGCCGATCAATGTCGATCACCTGATGCAGAAAGTGAAAGAAGGCAAAGTCGAGATGAAGACGTTTAATGTGCTCGACGAAGTGCTGGGCGATGACTCGGGAGTCAATGCCGTGCGAATCAGGAACACGCAGACGGGCACGACCGAAAAGATCGCGCTGCAAGGCGTCTTTATCGCGATCGGCCACCGGCCAAATACCGAGATCTTTGCCGGCCAGCTGGAAATGGCGAACGGCTACATCATCACCAAGACCGGCCTGGCCGGCATGGCCACTGCAACCAGCGTCGCCGGCGTGTTTGCAGCGGGCGACGTGCAGGACCATGTGTACCGGCAGGCGATCACCAGTGCCGGTACCGGTTGTATGGCGGCACTGGATGCGCAGAAATATCTGGAGAATCTCGAGATCGTCGCTCCCGCCACTGAAGCGCTCGCCGCGTGACGCAGGCGCAGAGGCGCAGTGAATGACCGACTCGTTCAACCACCTGGCGCAGCTTAGAACGCTGCGCGATGCGATGGCTCGCGATGCCCGCGAGCGCGAACAAGCTGCGGCCGAACGCGTTGCACCCGAGGTTCAGGTAGTCGAAGCAGCCGACGAGTTTCGCAGCGCAATCGGCGATGTCACTCCGCTCTACGGCCAAACGCGAGTCGAGCACAAACGCACTCCGCACCCTCCGGTTCCTCACAAACGGCGCGAGGATGATCAAAAGGTGCTGGTGGCCTCGGTGTCAGACGAGTTCGAAATCGACACGCTGCTTTATACCGATGACGAGCTGTCGTTCCGCCGGCCCGGCGTCGGCCCGGACGTGCTCCGCAAGTTACGTCGAGGCGAATGGGTGATTCAGGACGAGGTCGATCTGCACGGTTGCCGCACCAATGAAGCGCGCGAGATGCTGGCCGAGTTCATGCGCGACGCCGGCAAGCGTGGTCTGCGCTGCATTCGCGTCGTGCACGGCAAGGGCCTAGGCTCGAGGGGCCGTCAGCCAGTTCTGAAAGGGAGAACGAAGGTCTGGCTCGCACAGCGGGAGGATGTGATCGCGTTCTGCCAGGCAAGGCCTACCGAAGGGGGCAGTGGCGCCCTGGTCGTCCTATTGAAACCGACGGTGGGAAAAACGCTTTAGCACTACACCGCCGCTTCGCCTTCCTCCCCGGTTCGAATTCGGATCACCTGCTCCACCGAGCGCACGAATATCTTGCCGTCGCCAATCTTTCCGGTCCGTGCCGCCTTTGTGATCGCCTCGATCGCACGCTCGGTCAGCGACTCGGGCACTACCGCTTCCACCTTGACCTTCGGCAGGAAATCGACGACGTACTCAGCCCCTCGATAAAGCTCGGTGTGCCCCTTCTGGCGTCCAAACCCCTTGACCTCGGTCACCGTGAGTCCTGTAACGCCGACGTCCGCCAGCGCCTCGCGCACCTCGTCGAGCTTGAACGGCTTGATAATCGCGGTGATCTGTTTCATCGTGGTTTTCCGAATGCGTTCGCCTGATTCTAGAGTGTGACGGCTTCTTCGCGAAAACGATTCGTGATCGGGTACCGCCAGTCCCTTCCGAATCCGCGATGAGTCACGCGGATACCGATCGGCGATTGCCGCCGCTTGTACTCCGATAGCCGGATCATGCGTACGACCTTGCGCACCGTTGCCTCGTCGTGATCGACAGCCACCATTTCGGCGATCGACCGCCCCTGCTGCATGTACAGATCGATGATCTCGTCGAGAACGTCGTACGGCGGCAGCGAATCCTGGTCGGTCTGATCGGCTTTCAATTCGGCACTCGGCGCGCGCGTCAGGATGCGCTCCGGAATCACCGGCGCGATCGAGTTTCGATAGCGGCACAGCCGGTAGACGAGTGTCTTCACAATATCCTTGATCACCGCGAAGCCGCCCGCGAGATCACCATATAAGGTCGAGTAGCCGACCGCGGTCTCGGACTTGTTGCCGGTGGTCAGCACGATCGAGCCATACTTGTTCGACAACGCCATCAACAGGGTTCCGCGGATACGCGCCTGCAGATTCTCCTCTGTCGTGTCCCACGGAAGGCCGCGAAACTCCTGCGCCAGCGTCGACAGAAACGCATTGAATGCGGGCTTGATCGGCATCACGTCATAACGCACGTTCATTGTCTCCGCCATCTGGTGTGCATCATCGTGGCTCATGGCCGTTGTGAACTGCGAGGGCATCATCACTGCGCGCACGCGCTCGGCCCCCAGGGCATCGACTGCTATGGCAAGCGTCAGCGCCGAATCGACGCCGCCCGACAGCCCGATGATCGCGCCGGGGAATCCGTTTTTTCCAAGATAGTCACGCACACCCAGCACCAGAGCCGAATAGACCAGCGCTTCTTCGCGCGGCTCGGCAATCACCTCTGCCGGTTGCGGCGTGCCGTCGATGAAATCGACCAGCAGCAAACTCTCCTCGAAGTAGGGCGCGGTCGCTACCAGTTTGCCATCGGCATCGAGCACGAACGAGCCGCCGTCGAAAACGAGCTCGTCCTGCCCGCCCACCAGATTGGCATAGACGACCGGCATTCGATAGCGCGAGACATTCGTGCGCAGCGTCTCTATTCGCTGTTGATGCTTTCCCAGGTTAAACGGCGAACCATTTAACACCAACAGGACCTGCGCACCGGCTGCCTTGGCACACTCGGGTGTGTAGGAAAACCACGTGTCCTCGCAGATGTTGATGCCGAAGCTGGTGCCACCTGATTCGAACACCAACGGCCGGTTGTCCGGCGTGAAATAGCGCTGTTCATCGAAAACGTCGTAATTAGGCAGATCGTGCTTGCAATAAGTGCCCAGCCCCACCCCGCCCTGCAGCAGCGACGCCGCGTTGAAACGATGGCCTTCGCGCGCAAGCGGATGCCCGACAATGACGGAAAGATCTGGAAACTGCAGCAGCTTGGTCGTCAGCATCTGCAATGCCGCGTCGCTCGCTGCGTAAAATGCGCGACGCAGAAGCAAGTCTTCAGGGGGATAGCCGGTCAGCGACAGCTCCGGCGTCAGCAGCAAGTCTGCTCCCGCTGCAGCGGCACGCGAGGCCGCTTCGATGATCTTTCTGCTGTTGCCCTCGAAGTCGCCGACGGTGCAATTCAACTG
>JBGTEW010000332.1:0-2936 GCA_041747615.1 Burkholderiaceae bacterium
AATCGGCGATCCACACAAGATCAGGGTTGGCGAGTGGGTCATCGCGATCGGCTCACCGTTTGGGCTGGAAAATACCGTCACGGCCGGAATCGTCAGCGCGAAGTCGCGCGATACCGGCGACTTCCTGCCGTTTATTCAGACCGACGTTGCGGTCAATCCCGGCAACTCGGGCGGTCCGCTAATCAACATGCGCGGCGAAGTGGTCGGCATCAATTCGCAGATCTTCACGACATCCGGTGCCTATAACGGCATTTCGTTCGCGATTCCGATTGACGAAGCTATGAACGTCCAGCAGCAGTTGCGCACCACGGGTCGTGTCATCCGTGGCCGCATCGGCGTCGGTATCGAAGCCGTGTCGCGCGAAGTCGCCACGGCCATCGGACTGAAGACGCCGCATGGCGCCCTGGTCACGACAGTCGAGAAAGACAGTCCGGCGCAAAAGGCCGGAGTCGAGCCCGGCGATGTCATCCTGCGATTCAACGATCGGCCAATCGAGCGCACCAGCGATCTGCCGCGCGTCGTCGGTGGAACCAAGCCGGGATCGACGGTCAACTTGACCGTCTATCGCAGAGGCAAGGAACAGCAGCTCCCCATAACCGTGGTCGAGCTGCCGGCGGAGCGTGTAGCGACCGCGCGCGGTCCGGAGGTGACGAAGCCGGCGACGCCGGCCAATGTGCTGGGCCTGGCAGTTTCGGATATTCCCGGCGAGCGTCAGAAGGAGCTTGGTATCAGGGGCGGCGTGCAGGTGGATGCGGTCGAAGGGGTAGCCGCGGCCGCGGGGTTGCGCAATGGAGATCTGATTCTTCAGTTGAACAATGTCGATGTGCAAAATACGAAGCAGTTCAACGAGGCAGTGTCGAAGCTCGACCCCAAGCGGGATGTCGCGGTACTGGTAAGGCGAGGAGATGCGTCCCGGTTTCTGATGATCCGGCGGTGATAGCAAGCATGCGCAGCGCGGTAAACTCCGCGCCCAACACCGACGAGGGGGTGTCTTAACGGCCACCCCCTTTTTCTTGTCTCTGATGCAGCACATCCGCAACTTCTCGATCATCGCTCATATCGATCATGGCAAGTCGACGCTGGCCGACCGCCTGATTCAGCGCTGCGGCGGCTTGAGCGATCGCGAAATGGAAGCGCAGGTCCTCGATTCGATGGATCTTGAGCGCGAGCGCGGCATCACGATCAAGGCGCAGACCGCGGCGCTCGAATACACCGCGCCCGACGGCGGCAAATACAACCTGAACCTGATCGATACACCGGGGCACGTCGATTTTTCGTACGAGGTAAGCCGGTCCCTGTCCGCGTGCGAGGGAGCGCTGCTGGTCGTCGATGCAACTCAGGGCGTCGAAGCACAGACGGTCGCCAATTGCTATACGGCGCTCGAACTCGGCGTCGAAGTGCTGCCGGTCCTGAACAAGATGGACCTGCCATCAGCGAATCCCGAGGAAGCCGCGGCCGAGATCGAGGACGTGATCGGCATCGATGCCACCGACGCGATTCGCATCAGTGCCAAGACCGGGCAGGGGGTCGACGAGATACTCCAGCGCATCATCGAGCGAGTGCCGCCACCGAAGGGCGATCCGGCGGCGCCGCTGCAGGCACTGATTATCGATTCGTGGTTCGACAACTACGTCGGCGTGGTGGTGCTGGTGCGCGTGTTCAACGGCGTGCTGAAGCCGCGCGACAAGATTCTTCTGATGGCCAGCGGCGCCACGCACCTGGTCGAGCAGGTGGGTGTCTTTACGCCGAAGTCGCGTGCGCGCGAAGAACTCTCGGCCGGCGCCGTGGGTTTCGTCATCGCCGGCATCAAGGAGCTGCGCGACGCGCATGTAGGCGACACCATCACGCATGCGGCGAAGCCGGCCGCGTTGCCGCTGCCAGGCTTCAAGGAAGCCAAGCCGCAGGTATTCGCGGGTCTGTTTCCGGTGGAGGCCAATCAGTACGAGGCGCTGCGCGATGCGCTGACCAAGCTGCAGCTGAACGACTCCGCGCTGCATTTCGAGCCCGAGGTTTCACAGGCGCTCGGCTTCGGCTTCCGTGCGGGATTTCTCGGGCTGCTGCACATGGACATCGTGCAGGAGCGGCTCGAGCGCGAATACGACATGGAGCTGATCACGACGGCACCGTCCGTCGTGTACGAGGTCGTGCTCCGCGACGGCACGGTGCTGTCGGTGGAAAACCCATCCAAGCTCCCCGATCCGGCGCGCATCGAGGAGATTCGGGAACCGATCGTCAGCGTCACGATGTTCGTACCGCAGGAGTATGTAGGACCGGTGATCACATTGGCGACCGGAAAGCGCGGTGTCCAGACCAACATGGCGTATCACGGACGGCAGGTGCATCTGACCTACGATCTGCCGCTGGCGGAAATCGTGCTCGACTTCTTCGATCGGCTCAAATCGGTGTCGCGCGGCTACGCTTCGATGGACTACGCGTTCAAGGAGTATCGCTCCGCTGACGTCGTCAAGGTCGATATGCTGATCAACGGCGACCGCGTGGACGCGCTGTCGGCGATCGTGCATCGCGCCAATGCCCCGTATCGAGGCCGGGAGATTGCCGCCAAGATGCGGCAGTTGATTCCGCGCCAGATGTACGACGTGGCGATCCAGGCGGCAATCGGCGCCAACATCATCGCCCGCGAGAACGTCAAGGCGCTGCGCAAGAACGTTCTGGCGAAGTGCTATGGCGGCGATATCACACGCAAGAAGAAGCTGCTGGAAAAGCAGAAGGCGGGGAAGAAACGAATGAAGCAGGTCGGCACCGTTGAAATCCCGCAGGAGGCTTTCCTTGCGATCCTGCAGGTCGATGACAAGTAAGTGAGCAGATGAACTTTGCGCTGATTCTCTTCGTGCTGACCGTTTTTACCGGTGTGCTTTGGGTCGCCGACAAGCTCGTGTTTCGGCCGCGGCGGCGCGCCCGGGCGGCCCAGCTGCTGG
>JBGTEW010000333.1:0-5254 GCA_041747615.1 Burkholderiaceae bacterium
ACGAACGCTTCTGCGCCTTCCTTCTGCAACTGCGCGGCCAGCGCGTCCACATCCACGCCAGCCTGCGCAAAACGCTCGAGTGTTTGCTCGGCATCGCCGCCGTCCGCCGCCATTACGTTCGTCACCCTTCCGTGCTCAGCATAGGCACGCAGCGTTTTCTCCGGCAGCGTGTTGATCGTGTCGGGCGCCGCCAGCGCCTCGACATACAAGGTATCCGGCGCCTTTGGATCCTTGGTACCGGTGCTGCCCCACAGCAGACGCTGCGGTTGCGCCCCGGCAGCCGCGAGCTTGTTCCAGCGCGGTGATGCCAGCAGGTCGCGATAAGCGCGGTACGTTTGCGCAGCGACCGCGATGCCGAGGCGGTTGCGCAACGATTCGGGCACCTTGTCGCTGACCGCCTTGTCCCAGCGGCTGACGAATACCGATGCAACCGAGCCGACGCGCGCGTCAAGCCCGGCCGCCAGGCGCCGCTCGATGCCGCGCAGGTAGGCTCCAGCGGCAGCCAGGTACTGCTCTTGCGAAAACAGCAACGTGACGTTGATCGGCACACCGGCGAAGATCGATTCCTCGATCGCCGGAATGCCTTCGGGGGTGCCGGGAATCTTGACGAACAGGTTCGAGCGTTCGGCCTGACGGAAAATCTGCGCCGCCGCTTCGATGCTGCCCTTCGTATCGGCAGCCAACAGCGGTGACAGCTCCATCGATACCCAGCCATCGACGCGATCGGTGGCATCGAAGATCGGCCGGAACAGATCGGCGGCGCGTCGCAGATCTTCCAGCGCCAGCTCGATGAACAGCGCTTCGCCCGATCGTCCCGCAGCCGCCTTGGAGCGAATGCCGTCGTCGTACGCATCGCCGGCGCCGATCGCCTCGTCGAAGATGGTCGGATTCGATGTCAGACCGGTTACCGAGTACTCGTCGATGTAACGGCGCAACGCGCCCTCGTCGAGCATCCGGCGCGAAATGTTGTCCAGCCACAGACTTTGGCCGAGCTGCTTCAAATGTTGGGTGTTGTACATGCCTGCTCCTGGTCGATCAATCCATGGTTTAACACGGCAGCGCCTCTTCGGGCTGCGGGTCGTGCCAGCCGCCGTCACCGGCGATCACCTTCGCGGCGGCGGGCCCCCACGTGCCGGGCTCGTATTCAGTAACCGGCGCGGCGCTGTGCAGAATCGGTTCGACCACCCGCCAGGCAGCCTCAACGCTGTCGTCGCGCGTAAAGAGCGATGCGTCGCCGCGAATCGCATCGCTGATCAGCCGCTCGTACGGCAGGTCTTCACTGGCGAGCGAGCGGCGCGCGACCAGTTCGACCGGCTCACCTACCATGTCATCGCCCGCTCGCTTGACGCGTGCACCCGCCGAAATCACCACTTCTGGACTGAGCCGAAAGCGAAAGTAGTTCGATTGCGTTGGAGCGGTCTGGTCGAAGATCGGTAGCGGCGGAGTCTTCAGGTCGACAATCACCTGCGTTGCCGTAATCGGCAGATACTTGCCGGCGCGAATGTAAAAGGGCACACCGGCCCAGCGCCACGTGTCGACATGCAGCCGCAATGCCGCAAAGGTCTCGACCTGCGAGTCCGGCGCCACACCCGCCTCGGCGCGATAGCCGCGAAACTGGCCGCGCACGACCTCGCGCGGTTCGAGCGGTCGCATCGCACGAAAAAGCCGGAGTTTTTCGGCGCGCATCGATTCCGGGTCGCGGCCCACCGGCGCATCCATCGCCAGCAAGGCGGTCACCTGCAGCAAATGGTTCTGCACGACGTCTCGTATCGCGCCCACTTCCTCGTAGAAGCTGCCGCGGCCCTGCACACCAAAATTCTCGGCCATCGTGATCTGCACATTGTCGATGTAGTTGCGGTTCCAGATCGGCTCGAGGAACGTGTTCGCGAAACGGAAATACAGCAAATTCTGCACCGCCTCCTTGCCGAGGTAATGGTCGATTCGAAACACCGACGATTCCGGAAAGACTTCGTGCAGCGTGCGGTTCAGCGTCTGCGCCGAGGCGAGGTCGCGCCCGAAAGGTTTCTCGACGATTACGCGCGCATTCTTCGCACAGCCGGCAGCGGCCAACCCACGGACGACGGTGGTGAACATGCTCGGCGGAATGGCCAGGTAGTGCAGCGGGCGCGACGCGCCATCGAGTATCTGCCGCAGCCGGCTGTAGGTGGCAGGATCGCCGTAGTCGCCTTCGACATAGTGCAGCTGTGCCGACAGCTTCTCGAATGCGGCAGCATCGAGCCCGCCGTTCTGCTGCACGGATTCGCCCGCGCGTTCGCGCAGCCGGTCGAGCGACCATCCGGCGCGGGCAATGCCGATGATCGGCATATCCAGCTCTCCCTGTCGGACCATGGCCTGCAGCGCCGGAAAGATCTTCTTGTAAGCGAGGTCTCCGGTGGCTCCGAAGAAAACGAAAGCGTCCGAATGAGAGGGTTCCATCTCCGGTATTCTGCCCAATGACGCCGTGCACCGCTCACGGCATGAATTGAGGACGTGTAATTGAGGGCCGGCAGCACTTCTATCCTGGGACATCTGACCCAGTTCAAGACGCGATTTTCCCCTGGCGCCTGGTCACTTACGTCTTCGGTTGAAGAAGCTCCGTTGCGCGCTGAGCTGTTCAGTGCCGATCAGATGGAGCAGTACGGCAAGACGCTGGCAGCAACGCACAAGATCACATCGCGCCGCACGCGCGACCCGCTGCTGGCTCGGCTGGCTGCCAATGAAAGCACGTTGGTCGGCGTATGCGAGGTGCTGAGCGCATCGGTGTCCGTCAATCAACGCATCACGCCGGCTGCCGAATGGCTGGTCGACAACTTCCACCTGATCGAAGAGCAGATCGCGACGGCGAAGAGGCACTTGCCGCGCGATTACAGCCGTGAGCTGCCGCGCCTCGCGAGCGGTCCGTCCGCGGGGCTGCCGCGCGTGTACGACATTGCGCTTGAAACGATCTCGCACGGCGACGGACTGGTCGACGCGCACCGCCTGAGTCGCTTCGTCGCCGCGTATCAGAGCGTGACTGCATTGAATATCGGCGAGCTGTGGGCGATTCCGATCATGCTGCGGTTGGCACTGATCGAGAACCTGCGACGGGTCGGCGTGCGGATGGCTGCAGCGCTTGCCGATCGAGACGTTGCCAACGTCTGGGCCGATCAGATGATGGTGATCGCCGAGCGCGATCCGAAGAGCCTGATTCTCGTGATTGCCGACATGGCTCGCTCGTCGCCCCCGATGGGCAGCGCCTTCGTGGCTGAACTGACGCGCCGTTTGCAGGGGCAGAGCCCGTCGCTGGCGCTGGCGCTGACATGGATCGAGCAGCAACTGGCGGAGTCGCATCTGACGATCGAACAGCTGGTCCAGGTCGAGGCGCAAATACAGGCCTCGCACCAGGTATCGATCAGCAATAGCATAGGCAGCCTGCGGTTGCTGGGCTCGATCGACTGGCGCGAGTTCGTCGAGCAGATGAGCGTCGTCGAGAAGACGCTGCGCGAAGACCCAGCGGGCGTGCACGCGACGATGGAGTTCGGGACTCGCGATTCGTACCGTCATGCGACCGAGCAGATCGCCAAGCGCTGCAGGTTATCCGAAGCCGAAGTCGCCGCGAAGGCTGTCGAGCTCGCAAGCGCAGCGGCGCAGACCCGCGATGCGGACTCCGACCCGCGAGCCAGTCACGTCGGGTTTTATCTGATCGACGACGGGCGGGCTGAACTCGAGCGTGCAGCGGGCGTCACGCACACGCCGCAGGAAGCGCTGCGACGATTCGCGCAGAGGCATCCGTTGCCGATCTATTTGGGCGCCCTCGCAGCCATCACCGGAGTTTTCACTGCGGCACTGGCGGCACGTGCGTACGGCGGCGGCGCACCGGGAGCGCTGCTGGCACTGACAATCGTGCTCTTGCTGTTGACGATGAGTCAGCTGGCGGCGGCGATCGTCAACTGGTTCGCCGCGCTATGGGTGGCGCCGAGTCCGTTGCCGCGCCTGGACTACGTACAGGGCATAGCACCCGAAGCGCGGACGCTGGTGGTGGTCCCGACGCTTCTGACGGATCCGCGCACCGTCGAAAGCCTGATCGATGCGCTCGAAGTGCGCTTTCTCGCCAACCGTGACCCGCATCTTCACTTTGCGCTGCTGACCGACTTCGCCGATGCTCCGTCGGAATCGATGCCCGGTGACATGCCGCTGCTCGATCTGGCGCGCAGCAGAATCGAGGAACTGAATCGCAAGTATCCGAACGCAAGCACCGAATCGGGTGGCGATCCGTTCTATCTGCTGCATCGCCCGCGCCGCTGGAATCCGCGCCAACGCGCGTGGATGGGTTACGAGCGCAAGCGCGGCAAGCTGGGCGATCTGAACGCGTTGT
This sequence comes from Burkholderiaceae bacterium, assembly GCA_041747615.1. GTDB lineage: Bacteria > Pseudomonadota > Gammaproteobacteria > Burkholderiales > Burkholderiaceae_F > JACCZX01. The sequence continues at coordinate 4,355 of JBGTEW010000333.1, forward strand.
TGCGCGGGAATCCGCGCGACGCGTTTTCACTGATCGTCGGCGCTGCCGGAATCCTGCCGCAGGTGAAGTACGTGATCACGCTCGACAGCGATACGCAGTTGCCGCGTGATAGCGCGCGGCAGCTGATCGGCGCCATGGCGCATCCCTTGAACCGGCCTCAATTCGACCGTCCCCGGTCCGATCGGTCAGAGCGCGGCGCCAGCCAGCGCGTCGTCATCGCTGGCTACGGCATCCTGCAGCCACGCGTTGGCGTCAGCCTGCCCGGCGCCCGCCGCTCACTCTATGCACGGCTCACTGCCGGCGAGCCGGGGCTCGATCCGTACACGCGCGCCGTTTCTGATGTGTATCAGGACGTCTTCGGCGAAGGTTCGTTTATCGGCAAAGGCATCTACGACGTTGACGCGTTCGAGGCAGCACTCGCCGACCGGTTTCCCGAGGACCGCGTCCTCAGCCACGACTTGCTGGAAGGTTGCTACGCGCGCTCCGGGTTGCTAAGCGACGTTCAGCTGTACGAGGAATTTCCGGCACGCTACAGCGTCGACGTGGCACGCCGCCATCGCTGGATACGCGGCGACTGGCAGCTCGCTGGATGGCTGCGCAGGCGCGTACCGACGCACGGTGGCCGCCGCGAGCGCAACCCGCTGTCGACGCTTTCGCAGTGGAAAGTGTTCGACAACCTGCGGCGAAGTCTCGTGCCGGCCGCGCTGTTACTGCTGCTGTTGGCCGGCTGGAGCGTATTGCCCGCGCCAGCAATCTGGACCGCTGCGGTCATCGGGGTGCTGCTGTTGCCCGCGGTGGCCTCCGTGCTGACCGATCTTTTGCGCAAACCTAAAGAGGCGCCGCTGCAGCAGCACGTGCGCGGCGTCGCCCACACAGCACGCACCGAGTTCGCGCACGTCC
>JBGTEW010000334.1:0-10145 GCA_041747615.1 Burkholderiaceae bacterium
GGGCGCTCGACGTCGCGCTGGGCGCTGGCGTCGGAGTCGCTGGCGGCGCGCGGCGGTCTGGTACTGCTCGCCTGTGGACTGTTGGTTTTTCTGACGGTGCCATTGGCGATGATCCTGGTGCGCAGCGTCGAAGGCCGCGCCGGCGAGTTCGTCGGGCTGGCGAACTTCATGCAATTTGTGCAGTCGCCGTCGCTCGCGCAGTCCACGCGCAACACCCTGACGTTCGCGGTGCTGACCACGCTCAGCACCGTGCCGCTGGCGTTCCTGTTTGCCTACGCGATCCAGCGCAGTTGCATACCGGCCAAAGGTATGTGGCGCAACCTGGCGATGATTCCGATCCTGGCGCCGTCGCTGCTTGCTGCGATTTCCTTCATCTACCTTTTCGGCAACCAGGGCGCGTTCAAGTTCATGCTCGGCTGGGTCGGACTGACGTCCATTTACGGAATGCCGGGCATGGTGATGGCGATGACGTTTGCGTCGTTTCCGCACGCGGTGATGATCCTGATGGCGGCACTCGCGTTGTCTGATGCGCGACTGTACGAGGCCGCCGACTCGATGGGAACCAGCGGATTCCGCAAGTTCACGACAATCACACTACCGGGCGCGAAGTACGGCCTCATTTCCGCCAGCGTGGTTGTCTTCACGTTGACGGTCGCCGAATTTGGCGTGCCGAAGGTCATCGGTGGCAACACCTCGGTGCTTGCCGTCGACATCTACAAGGCGGTGATCGGTCAGCAGAACTTCTCGATGGGCGCTGTGGTCGCGCTGGCACTGTTGCTGCCCGCAGTCGTCGCGTTCATCATCGATCACTTCGTACAGCGCCGGCAGCAGGCGTTAATGACGGCGCGCAGCGTGCCATATCAGCCGAGCCCGACCCGGCTGCGCGACGGTCTGCTGCTCGGCTTCGTGATCGTGATGTCGGTGTTGCTGCTGGGAGTGGTCGGCATGGCTGCGTACGGTTCGTTGATCCGCGTCTGGCCGTACAACCTGTCGCTGACGCTCAATCACTACACCTCCGGCTTCGAGGATTACGGCATCGAGCACGCCTACCGCAACAGCCTGGTGATGGCCACCTGGTGCGCGATACTCGGCGCGTCAATCACGTTTGCGGGCGCGTACTGGCTTGAAAAGACGCGCGGCGCGAACTGGTTCCGGCCCGTGATCCGCTTTCAGGCATTGCTTCCAATGGCGGTGCCGGGGCTGGTGCTCGGAATCGGCTATATCCTGTTCTTCAATCTCCCCGCTAATCCGCTGAGTTTTCTTTATGGATCGATGGCAATCCTGGTGATCTCGACGCTGGTGCACTTCTATTCGTCGAGTCACCTGACCGCGGTGACAGCGCTCAAGCAGATCGACGGCGAATTTGAATCGGTGTCGGCGTCGCTGAAAGTGCCGTTTTACAAGACGTTCTGGCGGGTGACGGTGCCGGTTTGTCTGCCGTCGATCCTTGATATCGGTCGCTACTACTTTGTGAATGCGATGACGACAATCTCGGCGGTCGTGTTTTTGTACTCACCAAAAACAACGCTCGCGGCGATTTCGATCCTTCGCTTGGACGAGGTGGGCGCACTGGCATCTGCGGCTGCGATGGCGACGCTGATCGTGCTGACATCGGCCGCTGTGACAGCCACGACGTTCACGATCGAGGCATGGCTGTTGCGACGCACTCAGAAGTGGCGCAACACAGCGAAAACCTAGGAGACCCACATGATTCGCGGTAATGATCCAATCCTGCTGACGCCCGGCCCGCTGACGACTTCGCTGCGCACGAAGCAGGCAATGCTGAACGACTGGGGCTCGTGGGACTCAGCGTTCAACTCGATCACGGCGAGCATACGGCGCGATTTGGTCGATATCGTCAACGGTGCAGAGGACTACACGTGCGTCCCGCTGCAGGGCAGCGGCACGTTCTCGGTCGAGGCCGCGATCGGGACGCTGGTGCCCAATAAATCAAATGCGGATGCAAAGGTGCTGGTGCCGAACAACGGCGCGTATTGCGCGCGCATCGTTCGCATCTGCAAGTATCTGGACCGCGCTGTCGTCGATCTGCCGGTTCCCGAGGACCAGCCGACGACCGGCGCAATCGTCGATCAGGCGTTGAGCGCTGACCCGTCGATCACGCACGTGGCGCAGGTGCATTGCGAAACCGGCGCCGGCATGCTGAACGATCTGGCCGGCGTCGCGCAGGCGTGCCGCAAGCACGGCAAAGGGTTGATCGTCGACGCGATGAGCTCGTTCGGCGCACTTCCGATTGACGTGCGTGCGACGCCATTCGATGCCCTGATTGCGGCCAGCGGAAAATGTCTGGAAGGCGTGCCCGGCATGGGCTTTGTGATCGTTAGGAAGGCGCTGCTGGAAGGACGAGCTGGCAATGCGCATTCGCTGGCGATGGATCTGCACGATCAGTACGTGTACATGGAGAAGACCGCCCAATGGCGCTACACGCCGCCGACTCATGTGGTCGCAGCACTGCGCGTGGCGATCGATCAATTTCAGGAAGAAGGCGGCCAGCCGGCGCGGCTCGCGCGCTACGCAGACAATTGTGCAGCGTTGCTCGACGGCATGGCTGCGCTCGGCTTTCGGCCCTTTTTGTCGTCCACTGTTCAGGCGCCGATCATTGTGACGTTTCACGCGCCGCCCGACCCGGCGTATGAGTTCAGGCGGTTTTACGAGATTACGCGCGACCGCGGCTACATCCTGTATCCAGGCAAGCTGACGCAGGTCGAGACCTTCAGGGTCGGCTGCATCGGAGCGATCGATGCCAACGAAATGCGCAATGTGGTGAGCGCGGTCGGGCAGACTCTGCAGCAGATGGGGATCAGGCATGTGGCACCGTCGTTTGCGCTGAAGGCCGCATAGTTGCCGTTTCCCGCACGCAGCCTTACATGAAGTCTTCCGGTGCGAGTGGCCCGAGAAACTGCACCTGCACGCGGCGCCACAATCTTGCAGGCTCGCTTCTGATCACCTCGCCCCCCTGCGGCCCGGACGGCAGCCATGCAAGCCCATGTTCATCGAAAGCGATCTTCCATACGCGGTTGCTCGACGTCAGGCGGTCGAACGCCTGAATCACCTGCGAGGCCAGAAGCGGGCTGTCGACCAGCACGCCGACTTCGCTGTTGTACCAGGCCGAGCGCGGGTCGAAATTCATCGAGCCGATTAACACCCTGCGCTGGTCGATCACGAATGCCTTCGCGTGCAGACTCGCTTCGCTGCCTGGCGGCAGCGATTGCGCGGTCGAGGACCGGCCGCCGATTTCGGGCGGCGCAGTCGGCATCAGCTCGAACAGGTGCACGCCGTGCTCGACCAGGCGCGACCGATACTTTGCATAGCCGGCGTGTACCACCGGCACATCGGTCGCCGCCAGCGAATTGGTCAGCACGCGCACCTTGACGCCGCGATCGACCAAGCTCATCAGCAGCCTGGTCCCGCTCTCGCCGGGCACGAAGTAGGGCGAAACCAGTTCGAGCGATTTGCCGGTCGCGCGCAGTTGCTCGGCCACCTCGGTCATCACATAGCTCTCGACTTCCGGAGACTTGTCCGCGTCGAACTTCGATACCGGGTCTACCACCGCGTGCGCGACGGCCCACACCAGCGAGCGCCGGCCGGCGAGCAGATCCGAGACCGGATCGCTTTCGCGCAGCGTCTTACCATAGGAAGACTGCTTGATGCCCGCAATGCGCGCGTCGAACGCGGCGAGTCGCGCCGCAGTTTCCTCGCGATCCGCGTTCTCAACCGGAGTGACTGGCAACACCCACTCGCTGTTCCAGTAACGATCGAAGCTGCGCGACAGCTCGCGTGTCACCGGCCCGAATGTCAGCATGTCGAGATCGGCGAACAAGGTCTCGGTCGGCCCACTGAAATACTTGTTGCCGAGGTTGCGGCCCCCGATGATCGCGCCGACGTTGTCCGCGATCCAGGCCTTATTGTGCATGCGCCGGTTCAGCCGCTCGCTGTCGGCAATGAACTCGAGCAGCCTCGCCGGGCCCAAGCCGCGCGTTGCAAACGGGTTGAACACGCGCACCTCGATGTTGGGAATGGACGCCAGCAGCGCCAGATCGAGCTCCTTGCCGGACGTGTGCAGATCGTCGAGCAGCAGGCGCACTCGCACACCGAGCCGCGCGGCGTCGACCATTTCGCCCAGAAGCAGCGATCCACTTTCGTCGACGAAGATCGCGTAGTACTGCACGTCGAGCGTGCGCGTGGCCCGCTGGGCAAGTGCGGCGCGCGCCGAGAATGCCTCGACTCCCTGGCCGAGCAGGAACAGTCCGGATTGACCGGCGGCAGGGCTCTTCGCGGCGATCTGCCGGCCGAGGGGGGTTGCTGCCGGTGTGGCAAACGAGTACGACGGCGTAAGCACCACGGCCGGCTTCGGCGTTGTGGTGCAGCCGGAAAACACCGCAACCAGTGCCGTTAACAGACAACTCTTGATTAGCCAACCGTGAAACGATCGCCTCATGCTGTCAGTGCCGTGATGGATCGATTGATCGACGCTGAACGCACGAGCGGGTAATCAGGAAGACTGGCTTGGCCGAAAATATGCGCGGTCATCTGATGCGGCGTCGAATGGATCGGGCGCGACTTTAAATAGCAGCCATCAACCGTTGCGCTTTACGCGCGAATCCTGTCGCGGGGCATTAGCGCGTGCCGAGCCATTGGAGTCGTCGTGCTGCGGCAGCCACCGCAAGTGCCGTCTGGCATGTCGTCTCTGTCGAAGATTGGCAACGAGCGCGCATTTTCGAGCGCGCGTCCGACTGTCGTCTTGCCGCTCGCCGGCAAGCCCGAGACGACAATAAAGCGGCGCATGTTATGCAGGATGTTGAACCAGCTGAAGCTCGTTGCCCGCGGGGTCTTTGAAAGTCGCGAGCCACCCGCCCCAGGACTGTTTCTCCGGAGCAGCGGTGAACAGTGCGCCTGCTGCCAGCAAGCGCGAATGCTCGGCTGTGATGTCAGCGACTGCGAAACTGAGTCCGGTGAAGCGACCGACGAGTACGTGATCTTCTGGTGGTGCGTCAGTCGGCACTGATTCGACGACGAGCTTGACCTCGCCGGCATCGAAAACGCAGTAGCCAAACTTCAAGGCGTCGTGCTTCAGTTTCAAACCAACCACGAGCGCGTAAAACTGTCGCGCTTCGGTCAGCTCGCGAACAAATAGACGTGCGCCGGATAGTTTCATTGGAGTGCCTGGCCCTCATTCGGGTGCTTGATTCCAAGCCTACCGCACCGCTGCGCAGGTTCGGCGCCGCGCCCTCGTCACGCCGCTTTCAATGCCATTACGCCAACGACGACCGCGCCCACTCCGGCCCAGCGCCGCGCTGTCAGCTTCTCCTTCAACAACCAGGCGCCGATCAGCGTTGCAAACAAAACCGATGTTTCACGCAGAGAGGCCACGAGCGCGACCGGCGCCTTGGTCATCGCCCACACCGATATCGCATACGCGCCCGCTGACAATCCGCCGCCGATCAGGGCATGCCGGTGCCGGGTTGCCAAGGCCGCAACGTACGTGCGCCGGTGCCTCGCCAGCATGTAAATCGAAAATGGAATCGCGTCGAGCACGAACAACCAGACGATGTAGGACCATGGGTTGCCGGCGAGGCGGGCTCCGGTTCCATCGATGATCGTATAGACGGCAATCACCGCCGCATTTGCGAGAGCGAAACCGACCGCATGCCCATGCCCGGCAAGCACCGGTGCACTACCGACCGGACGCAGTGCCAGCGCGATGACACCAATCGAAATCATCAGCATGCCGAGCCAATTGATCGGCGAGGGCAGCTCGCGCAGCCAGATGATGCCGAGCACAGCCGTGAGCAACGGCGCGACTCCTCGCATCAGCGGATACACCAGCGAAAGCTCGCCGCTGCGATAGGCATTGACCATCAGAAAGTAGTACGCCAGGTGTGTCGCAATCGAGCCGAAGATGTAGGGCCAGCTCTCGGCATTTGGAAGCGGAACGAAGAATAGAAACGGCAGCGTGAGCAACCCAGCGCCGGCAACGATGGTCGCGGTATCGAGCAGCACATCGTCGCCGCCCTTGATCATCGCGTTCCATGATGCGTGCAGCAGCGCTGCAAACAGCACCGCCAACGAGACTTCTATGCTCAAAGCGGGCAGTTCACGGCGGCAACACGGCGTCGGCGGCGGTATACGGAAGGTTCAGCGCCTTCGCGACCGCCTTGTACGTAACCTTGCCGGCGGCGATGTTGAGTCCAGCCTTCAAGTGAGGATTTTCCGACAACGCCCGCCGCCAGCCTTTGTCTGCCAGCTGCAGCGCAAAAGACAGCGTTGCGTTGTTCAACGCATAGGCCGATGTGCGCGGGACCGCGCCGGGCATATTGGCCACCATGTAGTGCACGACGCCGTCGATGACGTAAGTCGGATCGGCGTGTGTCGTCGGCCGCGAGGTTTCGCAGCTGCCGCCCTGGTCGATTGCGACGTCGACGATCACCGAGCCGCGCTTCATCTGCGGCAGCATGACGCGCGTCACGAGCTTCGGCGCCTCGGCACCCGGAATCAATACGCCGGAGATCACCAGATCGGCGCGCAGCACCTCGCGCTCGACATTGTCTCGATTGGAAAACACCGTCATCACGCGCGCGCCGAGCATCGCATCGATGCGGCGCAGTGCATCGATTGACGTATCGATGATGATCACCTCGGCGCCCGTGCCGACCGCCATCTGTGCCGCATTGGTGCCGACCACGCCGGCGCCGAGGATCAGGATGCGGCCCGGTGGAACGCCGGCGACGCCGCCGAGCAGCATGCCCATTCCGCCGGCTGATTTTTCAAGGCAGCGCGCTCCGGCCTGCACCGAAAGCCGGCCCGCGACTTCAGACATCGGGGCCAGCAGCGGCAGGCCGCCGGTCGGCGCGGTCACTGTTTCATACGCGATGCAGATGGCGCCGCTGTTCAGCAGATCGGCCGCTTGTTCCGGATCGGGCGCGAGATGCAGATACGTGAACAGGATCTGCCCCTCGCGCAGCATGGCACGCTCGATCGCCTGCGGCTCCTTGACCTTGACGATCATCTCGGCGCGCTTGAACACGTCTTCGGCACTGACCGCGATCTCCGCACCGGCACGCCGATAATCGTCGTCGGTTGCTCCGATGCCGGCCCCGGCGTCGGTTTGCACCAGCACCGTGTGACCATGCATCGTCATCTCGCGCACCGAAGAGGGCGTGAGGCCGACGCGATATTCGTGAACCTTGATCTCCTTTGGTACGCCAACTCGCATTGCTCCCCCTAGTTTTTTGTTCGTAACGACTCGGGATCGTAAGGCGCTTTCAGCGAGACGGCTGCTGGATAGCGCTGACCGGCCAGGTCGATCTCGTAGTCGCCTCTATCGATCCATGCGCGATCGGCCGCACCGTCCGCACGCGTTACCAGACCGAGGGCGACCGGTTTGCCGATCGTGTGGCCAAAGGCGGCTGAGGTGATGAAGCCCGCCGGCTCGCCGTTGCGCAGGATCAATTCATTGCCCCACAGGTTTGTATGCGGCGCATCGATGACGACCGAGACGATGCGCCGTTGAGTGGGCGCGGCTGCCTTCAACGCCTCGCAGCCTCGAAAACCCGGTCGATCGAGCTTCACCGCAAAGGACAGCCCCGCCTCAAACGGATTGATTTCCGGAGTCAGCTCGCGCCCCCAGGCGCGGTAGCCTTTCTCGATCCGCAGCGAATCGATCGCGTAATAGCCGGCGTTGGCAACGCCAAGGTCCTCGCCCGCGCTCATCAAAGCTTGATAGACGTCGACCGCAAACTCGACCGGAACGTACAGCTCCCACCCGAGCTCGCCGACATAGGTAAGCCGCGTCGCGCGCACCGTCGCGTAGCCCAGATCGATCTGCTGCGAGGTGCCGAACGGAAACATCTGATTCGAAAAGTCAGCGGTAGACACACGCTGCAGGAGCGCACGTGATTGCGGACCCATGACCGCGATCACCGAAACCATCGACGTGACGTCGAGCACGACCACTGACTCCACGTGACTGGCCAGCTTTGCGATCGCGCGCTCGATCACATCCCTGTCGCGCACCGCCTGCGCGCTGCCGGTGACGATCATGTACTCGTCAAGATCGAGCATCGTGACCGTGAAATCGCTTTCGTAGCCGCCGCGCTCGTTCAGCATGCCGGTGTAGACCGTTTCGCCCGGGACACCTGGCACCTGGTTCGCGATCAGCATTCCAAGTAGGGGCGCTGCGCCTCTTCCCTTGACCAGCAGCTTTGCGAACGAGCTCATGTCGAAGATGGCGACGCGCTCACGGCACGCTCGGTGTTCTTCGGCGACCCACTGATGCCAGTTCTGATGACCCCATGCGTATTCGATCTGCGCCTGCTCCGGTGAGGGCGCAAAGAAGTTCGGGCGCTCCCATCCCATCTTGGAGCCGAAGCACGCGCCAGCATCGCGCAGCAGCGCATACAACGGCGAGCGCCGAAACGGACGCGCGCTTTCGAGTTCGCGATTCGGCCACGGCATCTGGTAGTGCATGCCGAGCACTTCACTGATGCGGTCGGGCAGCCAGTTCTCGTTTGCGTTGAATCGATTGAACCGGCGGACATCGACCGGCCACAGGTCCATCGTCGGCTCGCCCTGCACGATCCACTCGGCCAGTGCCTTGCCGGCACCGCCGGCCGACGCAATGCCTGTCGAGTTGAAGCCGCAGCCGACGTAGAAGTTGTCGAACCCCGGCGCCGGCCCAAGGATGAAGTTGTTGTCCGCGGTGAACGACTCAGGGCCGTTGTAGAACTGCTTGACCTGCGCGGTTTCCAGCGCGGGCACGCGAGTCATCGCACTGTCCAGCAGGATCTGGAACGCGTCCCAGTTGTCGGGCAACAACTGGAACTCGAAGTTCTCCGGAATACCACCGCGATGCCGCGCGCTTTGCAGCCATGGTGTTGCTTTCGGCTCGAAGCCGCCCATTAGCAGTCCGCCGACTTCTTCCTTGAAGTAAATGAATCCATCGGGATCACGCATCACCGGCAGATCACGATGCACGCCTTCGATCCGATCGGTGACGATGTAGTAGTGCTCGCAGGAAAATAGCGGAACTGCAACCCCGGCCTGGCGCGCCAGCTCGCGCGACCATTGGCCGCCGCACAGCACGACGATCTCGGCGCTGATCAAACCTTCGTCGCCTGACTTGTTGCGCCAGGTCAGCGGCGACACATGCTTCAGGCGGTGCGGGCTGGCGGTGGACAGGCCGGACACTCGCACATTCTCGAAAATCTTCACGCCGCGGTTGCGTGCGCCCTTGGCGAGCGCCATCGTCAGATCGGCGGGGTTCGCCTTGCCGTCGCCCGGCAACCATACGGCGCCTTGCAGGTCGCCTGTGGCCATGATCGGAAAGAGCCGGCCAGCTTCAGCGGCCGAGATGACGTCGCACGCAACGCGATGCGCGCGTGCCACTGCAGCCGTGCGCTTCAGCTGGATCATCCGGTCCGCGGTGCGTGCCACAGCGAGCGACCCGCATTGCTTCCACCCGGTAGCCACACCCGTTTCTTCCTCGAGCTTCGAGTACAACTCGGTCGAATAACGGATTAGCCGCGTCATGCTTTCATGCGCGCGCAGCTGACCCACCAGCCCCGCGGCGTGCCAAGTCGTACCCGACGTCAGCCGTCCCTGTTCGAGCAGCACGATGTCCTTCTCGCCGAGCGAACTCAGGTGATAGGCGACCGAGCATCCCATGATTCCGCCGCCGATGATGACAATGCGCGCGGCGGCGGGGGGTGTGGCTGAATCAGCGGGCACGTTCGTCTGGAGCGTCGTCTGGCTCACACCTCTTTGAGGTGCCATGCCTTTGGACGCGTGAACGTTTCGATACCGTAGGTCGACAGTGTCAGCCCGACGCCGGAACGTCCGACGCCGCTCCACGGCAGCCTGGGACTGACTCGATCGCAGCAGTTCCAGTAGACCGAACCCGCTTTTAGTTGCGAGAGGATCGCACGCGCGCGTTGTTCGCTCGTCGAGTAAACGCCGGCGGTCAGGCCGTATTCGGTGTCGTTCATCAGACGCACCGCCTCATCATCGCCCTCGACTTTTTGAATACCGATGATCGGTCCGAAGCTCTCCTCGCGCATCACTTCCATCGAGTGATCGACATTTGTCAGCACCGTCGGCTCGAACCAGTTGCCGGGCGGGCTCACGCGCGC
>JBGTEW010000335.1:0-4051 GCA_041747615.1 Burkholderiaceae bacterium
CGCGCACCGGCTGCTGCGTCAGCGAGGTTCCGTTCAGCTCGAGCGTGTGATCAGCGGTTGTGCCCCGCCCGGTCAGGGTCGCGCTGGCCAGTGACGCCGCGGGCCCGGCACCACGATGCCCACTCAGCTTCACCATCACCGCCAGCGGCGCGGATGCTGCGGTGCCGCCGCTGATCGATGCAACGACGCTGTCGATCGTTTGTCCATTGGCGAATTTCAGGTTGGCTGCGGTTGCATCGAGCTGCAACTGCGGCGCCGAATAGTCGCCGCTGACGCTGCCGCGCGCAGTCACGCCGCCGGATATCTGCGGCACGATTTCGGATAGCTGCGGCGCCACGAGTTCAAATTTCAGCTCGCGTCCCGCGCCGAGACCGCCGCTGGCAGCCAGTCTGGCGGAGCGCGAAGCGATGTCAACATCGACGTCGATGCGCTGCTCTGCCATCACGACGGTTGCGCGCCCGTCGAGCGGGCGCCCCATCAGCCGGCTGTTTGCAAGTGCAATCTCCGCACGGCCGGCAATTGCAGGGCGAAAGCGCGCGTCGACATCCACACTGCCGTTCAGTCGCGTGTCAAGACCGGCCACCAGCCTTGACAGATCCAGGTTGTCGAACGTCCCCTTGACGCGCGCTGCATAGTTTTGGCGCAGCTCGACCCGGCCGGCGACGCTGGCCTGACCGTCTGCCACCCGCACGCGCGCAGTCTGAATGTCGAGCACCTGGTCTTGCAGCGTCAGATTGAAATCAGCGGACAGCGGAACATTCTTGTCTTTGCGCTGCATTCGCACGCTGTCCGTCCGCAGCGTTCCGACAAATCGCTGCACATCGTTGGCCAGTGAATAGCCGAGCGTGCCGTCGATTCGAGTCGGTGCCGCAGTGGAGTGGATGCTCGACGCATCAATGCCGGACAACGTGAACCTGGCATCGACTCCTTTGGCCTCAGACCACGTCAGGCTACCGCTCGCAGCGCCGCGAACGCCTTCGACGCGCTGCAGGTCGAGCGTCAGCGTATCGGACGACCAATTTAGCGACCCGCGCGCAGATCGCACGGGGACGAGTTCCTTGTCGATCGGACCGGCAGTCAGATTCTCGATCGAAAATGGTCCTGCCAGACTGAATCCCGGCGCGCCGGCTGCCGGTTGCAGATCGACGCTGCCGCGCAGCTGCATCGCCGGCGCATCAGGAATCCAGGCGGCCGGGTTGAAGTGTGCAATGTCCGCGCGCAACTGCGCCAGCGGCACCGGTGCAAACGGCGTCCAGCGTGCGGTGCCGGTGATGCGCGCATTCTGCCCGTCTGCATCGAGCTCGATGAACGCATCCGGCAGCGTGCCGCTTGCCCGCGCATTCACACTGACCTCTTGTTCTCGCAGCGTCGAAGCCACCTTCGCCTCCGCTCGCAGGCCGAAAGGAGCGCGCGCATCGACACGGCCGCTCAATGTCACCCGGTTGGGGCCATACTGCAGGGCCCCGCGCTCGATGGCGACCTCATCCGCGTTCAGGCGCACGGCTGCGGCGATATTGCGCACGATGGTTGGGCTGCCGCCACGTTCCCCGAATTGCAGCTCGGCGAGGGTCAGGTTGCGTATCCGCAGATCGACCGGAAATGCGAGCGACACCGGGGGCGCCGCAGGCTCGCCGCTGGGTGTCCAGTCGACCGAGACCGTTCGTGCAGCGACCCGCTCGAAGTCGAACAAGCGCTGCCGCCATCGCAACTCGTAGGGCTCGACTGCGATGTCGGTCGCCCGGACCGACCAGGTGGGGCCGGTCACCGTCAGGTTGCCTGCAGTGAATCCATCGCGCAGCGAACCCGATACGTCGCGTATCACCAGCGGTGTATTGAATCTCGAATTCAGCAGGACGACAAAGCGCAGCCCGCTGGGCGTCGTATACATCCACCAGATTGCTGCCGCGCTCGCGAAGAGCAACAGCAGCGCACCGATAACAGTGCCGACGAGCGCCGTTATCCAGCGCGGCCGGCGACGCGGTGCCGCGGTGCGCGAGCCGGTCATCGAAACGGAGCCCTGGGCGCGCCCATCTAGAACGCAATCGCAACTGAAAAGTGGAGCCGGAACTGCCGCTCCCGCTCGCCGTACGCGACGTCAACTGCGAGCGGCCCCGCCACCGTGCGCCAGCGAACACCGACTCCGATTCCGACGGCGGGATCCAGATCGCTGAACGAGTCTGCTGCATCGCCGACGTCGATGAATCCAGCGACCCCCCAGTTGCCGCCCCAGCGGTCGAGCCAGTGCACGTACTCGGCCGAAGCCAGCGCGAGTGCGCGTCCACCGACGGTGGCGCCGCCCTGTTTGACGCCGAGGCTTTCATAGTCGTAGCCGCGCACCGTGGTCGATCCGCCGGTGCGAAACAAAAACCGTGTCGGCACCACGTCGGCTGTTTCGACTTCGACCGCACCGAGTTCGCCGCGCAGGATCAGCACATCGCGCGGGCCGATCGGAACGTATTGCGAGATGCGGCTGTATCCGCGCAAAAAGGTCTTATCCAGCTCGGTGCCACTTGCTCCCACTGTGCCCTCTAGTTCGATCACGTTGCCGCGACGCGGGTTGACGATGTCATTCACGTCGCGGCGAATCCAGGTGTACGTGGTCGACAGCGTGTCGAGCTTGATCAGGGGGTCGAGCGGCGTCTTGCGCTCTTCGTGCTCGAAGTTCACGCCAAACCGGGTCTCGATATGGCGTGCCGTGCGCGCGCCGCGCAATTGCGCGCGGGTAGCGCCAACGCTCCAGCGCTTGAGCTCGAGGTCTTCGACATCCGAGTCTTCGATCAACGCACCGACGCTGTCGCGCGCGCCATTGGGCTTGGGCGGGAACAGCAGGTCGACGTAACCGAAACCGCCGTTCTGATCGACGCGCGCTCCCGATTGCAACGCATACGGACGCCCAAAGGTCAGCGTCTGCCGGTAAGCCAGCTCAAGGTGTGCGCCCGTGTTCGAGGAAACGCCGACGCCGGCGCTGATTCTCTTGGTGCGCGCCTCGCTCAACTGCAGGCGCAGCGGGGCATTGTCCGGGTGCGCCGGATCGAGCTGCAGCGACGCCAGCACCGATGAAAAATACGGAGTTTCTTGCAGCGCCTGCTGAAATTCGATCAGCTTCGCGCGGTCGTATGGCTCGCCGATCCGGAACGGGTTGTAGCGCTGAACCAGCTTTGAGTCGTAGCGCGTAAGCCCAGTGATCTGCAGCTCGCCGACGGTATAGGCAGGTCCGCTGTCGATCTCGACCGTCAGCGCCGCTGTCGCTTCATCAGCATTGACGGTGGCTAGTGAATCGGCCAGCCGCGCCCCAGCGAAGTCGCGCGCCTGCACGGCGGCCAGCAGCTGGGTTTTGCCCGTTTCCCATTGCGGCGATCGAAACGGAGCACCGACCGGCAGCGGCCAGGTCGCGCGCAAAGAGGCCGCTCGCTCCTCAAAGCGCGGCTCATTGAGGGCGCCGGTGAACTGCAGATCGAGCGAGCCGATAGTGGTTCTGCGGCCAAGCTCGATGATCAACCGATAGCGCGCGGAGCCAGCAGCAGGCAACGCTGCCGGCTCGAAACGCAGTGCTGGTTCGAAGTAACCTTCAGTGGCCAGCACTTCGAGCACTGCGCGCTCGGCGCGGCGTAGTTCGCGCTCCTCGTCGGCTTCATCGGCTTCGGGGCCGATCGTGAAGCGCGCCAGTGCGTCCTCGACCAGGCCGGAAAGCGGCGCTGGCAGCGACGTGCCCGACGCTACGATCGGTTGCGTGGCTTGCCCCAGTGACGTCAGCGGCCACGCGAGGCAGATGGCCAGAACGACGGCCGAAAGTGAGCGGGACACGATAAGAGCAACGAGGGTCCGTCGATGCTAGCAAAGGGCGTGCGAGTCAAGCGCGGAGCGCCTTGATTCGGTTGACCCAGGCCCAAAATAGCAATCTCGACGAGCAACCCCACCGCGAAAACCCCGATGCGACTCGACAAGCTCACCACCAAATTCCAGGAAGCGCTGGCGGACGCGCAGTCGATTGCCGTCGGGCACGACAACGCCTACATCGATCCGTCGCACGTGCTGCTGGCGATGCTGCGCC
>JBGTEW010000336.1:0-2914 GCA_041747615.1 Burkholderiaceae bacterium
ACCACCGTAGTGCGTCGTGCGACACGCGACGGGCAAGGCGCCCCCGCAACAGTGCTCGCCAAACGCGCACCTCGGGAGGAAGCGCTTCGACGTCCGTTTCTGTCAGTGGCTGCACCCGACCGGGCTGGCCGAGATCGATAAAAAGTTGTGCTAACTGATCCTCACAGTAGGCGAGCCAGTACGGACAATCTCCGCGCGTCAACTCGCCGCGCGCCAGAAGAAGTAGCTCAAGCGCCTCTGCGAAGCGGCCGGCATCGCGCAGGATTGCAGCGCGACGCGGTGCGTCGCGAGGATTACGGTCGACCATCGGATCGCCAAGCCGTTCGGAAAAACGCACCGCTGCATCCGACTGCGCGATGGCCTTGTTGAGGTCGCCGGCCCACCAATAGAGATGAGAAAGATTTCTCTGGGCCGCATAGGCGGCGTGCCAATTCTCGTGGGCGCGCGCCATGGTCAAGGCCTGCTGATAGGCAACGGTCGCGGCGTTACGCTTATTTGCAAGCTCCAGCACGAAGGCGCGGTCGCAGAACCAAACATCGACATTCCACTGATCCTCGTGGTTCTGAATCCACTCGCGCTGCGTATCGAAGCACTGCAGGGCCTCAACGAGGCGGCCTCGCTGCGCGAGCGCGATTGCGAGCTTGCGTGTGGCGTTAAACACCATCCAGGGCTCCGCGGAAGCGCGTCCTAGGTCGATCATCGCGCGTGCAGAAGTCTCTGCCAGCGCGTCGTCAGCGCGGCTGAAATTCAGCGTGTCGATCAGGCGATCAAGTGCCCAGCCCGACTGTGCATCGGTCTGCGCGATGTCGCGCAACAGTTCCGTAGTCTGGCGCGCACCAACCAGATCGAAGGCCTTCATGCGACAGCCGGCGACTTCTTGCAGCGAACGATGCTGCTCGTCGACGTCGCCGACGGCGGCGTAGCAGTCGGCGGCACGCTCGAACAACTCGCTCGCCTCCCCATAGCGCGAGGCTTCGAAGCTTTGCCGCGCAGCGGCAGCGAATTGCACCGCTGCCATCTGCTTGTGGCCAGCCGCGAACCAGTGATGCGCACTGATGTGCGGCGCGACTCCGCGATCTGTCAGGTACACGGCGATATCTTGATGGATGACCTTTGCGATAGGCTCTGGCACAGCACGCAATGTGGCCTCGAAAACCAGGTCATGCGCAAAAGCGTTATCGCGAATCACCTGCGCCGTCTCGAGTTCGCCCCATGCTTCGGTGAGGTCAAGCGGATGCGTCTGCAATACATGCGCTGCCAGCGCTGCGCTGAAATCAGTGCCTGCCAGTGCGGCGACGCGGGCAAGTTTCAGTGCAGGCGCAGACAGTTGCGCTAGTCGTCGCTCGATCAGCACACCGACGGAAGTCGGCGTCGGCAGCCGGCTCGATGTGGGGTCAGCGCCGCTCGCGTCGACCAATGCGTTCAGCGTCTCGAGTACGAAAAACGGATTGCCGCCGGTATGACGCGCAATCGCGCCGGCAAGCGCGGCGGCATCGATGCCAGGCAGCGCGAGCGACTCCAAGAGTTCGCGCACCGCGCTCTCGCCCAGCGGAGCGAGCGGGATTTCAACGAGCCGCTGGCCGCCTTCCGCGCGTTGCCACGCCGCTATCGGCGCCGGGCATTCAGCGGCACGCACGGCGCCGATCCAGCGCAGATCGGGGATGATGAGCTGCGGCAACAACTCGAGCGTCGCTTCATCGGCGAAATGAAGATCATCGACGGCCAAGCCTGCAAGTCCCGATGCTTGCCGCGCAGAAAGCGCCTGCAGCACCGCCGCACGAAAGCGCGCTTCAACCAGGGGGCCGAGCGGCGCTTCGCCAAGTTCAGGCAGCACCCGCGCGAGCTCTGACTTGACGAAGTCATCGAGCCCGTCATCGAGTCGGAGCACGCCTTCGGTGCGCAGAACCGCGCGCAGCAGGCGCGCCAGCACCGCATACGGCACGCGGACGTCTCCAGGCCGACCACCCACCATCGGCACAGAACGCGCTTGAACAAAATCGCCGAGCAGCCGGCTCTTGCCAACGCCTGCGTCACCGCTAATCAGCACCGGCAGGCCGGCATCCCAACTGCGCTCAAGCGCGCGCCACTCAGCATCACGTCCGATCAGGCGCGGAGGCCGAAGAATTGCGGCAGGACGACGCGCTTTCGGTGCCAATCCCGGCAACTCGTCCGCCCTCTGAATCAGCTGCGCAAGCGCGACCGTTTCTGCATCAGGTTCAGCAGCGAGCTCGCGCTGAAGTGCAGAACGGCACCGATCATAAGCAGCCAGCGCCGCAGCCCGATCGCCGCGCCGATAAGGCAGTCGCATGGCGAGGCGATGCGCCTGTTCGGACACCGGATCTTCGGCGAGTAACCGCTCGGCGTAGACGAGCGCCTGCGCTATCTGTCCATCGGCTTCGCGCTTGGCCGCCAACTCGGCGAGCGCGTCACGGCGCATAGCGCGCCAGTGCTCGCGCGCTATTCGCACCCAGTCTTCGAGCTCCGGGCAATCTTCGTAGACGCACGCACCCAGAAGGTCACCTGCAGCGGCAGTTGGATCGGCAGCGAGCCGCTGCGCAGGTGAACCGAGGTTGTGCTCGACGCCCTCGGCAAGACGCAGGGTCTCGTAGGGCTCAATCAATTCAGTACCCGCCGCGCGGCGCAATCGGAACAGGCGCTGACGCAGGCTGTTGCGCGCCTTGTCCGCATCGGCATCGGGCCACAGCAGCGCTGCTGCGCGCGAACGTGACGTCGGTCCGTCAAACGCCAACAGTGCAAGGAGCGCCGCGTCCTTGCGCTCGAGCGCGATCACGGTTGCATCCGGGCGCACAAGCGCAGGCGCGGCCAGCAACTGCAGCCGTGCCAATGCGCCCGCTCTTATTGTTGTCTCAACCAAGGGCAGCCCCGCAAAGCGCAGCAGGCTCTGCAGCCGCAG
>JBGTEW010000337.1:0-6569 GCA_041747615.1 Burkholderiaceae bacterium
CGCTGCCAAACGCCGAGCTTGGCATACCGGTTTACTACGTCGTGGCGCCGGCCGAGGCATCGAGCAATTTGTCGCGCTTCGACGGCGTGCGCTACGGCCACCGCGCCGCGGATTATTCCGATCTGACCGACATGATCAAGAAGTCGCGCTCGGAAGGGTTCGGTGCCGAACCGAAGCGGCGGATTCTGGTCGGCACCTATGTGCTTTCGCACGGTTATTACGACGCCTACTACATCAAGGCGCAGAAGGTGCGTCGGCTGATCGCCGATGAGTTCACCCGGGCGTTCTCCCGTTGTGACGTGATCGCGGGGCCGGTCACGATGAGCGTAGCGTTCGGCTTCGGGGAGAAAGCGGCCGATCCGGTCGCCATGTACATGGCCGATTACTACACAGTGCCGGGCAGCCTGGCGGGCGTCCCGTCGATGAGCATTCCATGCGGCTTCGGCGCCGGACCGGTCAATTCGAAGCGTCCGGTTGGGTTGCAGCTGATCGCGAACTATTTCGACGAAGCGCGCATGCTGGGCGTGGCACACGCCTATCAGCGTGCTACCGACTGGCACACGCGTCGGCCGGACGGATTCTGAGGGGTAAGGGTCTATCTAATGTCGCAGCGTTTGCTAGAGGCGAACCAGCGCAGCCTCGCTGCGGCCAGCCATATCAACGATCGCGTTCGACTGCTGCAGGACCGGGCGGTCTTGCTGGCACGTTTGGGAAGAGTCGCGGAAGCCGAAAGAACGCTTGCGGACGCCGAGCAGCAGGTGCCGGCCGATGCACCGCAGACACTAATCCTGCGGTTTGCCTATGTGCGCGCGATCGACACCTATTTTTCCAAGCGTTTTGGCGACGCCCAGCGCAAGATGGCCGAAGCGCTTCACGCAGCGCGTCAGACCGCTGACCCGGCGCTGATCGCCGAGTGCGAATCCGCGCTTGCGCTGTTCATGCAGCGCGAAGGCGATGTCAGATCTGCGATGGCATATGCCAGATCGGTGCTGGAAAACCCGAGTGCACCGCTGGAAGCGCGCTACCGGGCGACGCTTGCGTTGGCGTCACTGCACCAGGACGCGCATGACCACGAAGCGGCGTACCGCCTTTACCGCGAAACACACAACGTCGTGCAGGATCTGAATGATGAAATCGCGATGGCTTGCTGGCTGCAGCGCGCGGCGCTGTCCAAGGCTGCCCACGCCCGCCAGGCGGCCGGCCGCGGAGAGCTGAACCAGCGCAGCATCAAAGAGGCGATTTCAGCACTGCAGCAGTGCATCGATTACGCGGCACAGGTGCCGGACGGACCGACGACGACACTGGATCATCTGTTGCTGGCCGAGATGCATGTATTGCAGAAGCGCTACGAGCAGGCACTCATGTTGTACGACCTGCATCTGCCGCAATGCGAGGGTGATGGTTTCCTGCACGAATGCACCGCGGCGATGGCCGATCGTGCGATTTGCCTGCTTCAGCTCGGCCAGGCCGATGCGGGTTACGCTCAAGCGGTTGCTGCGCTGCGCCGCCTCGACGAATCGACTCCAGCCGACATCCGCGCGATCGTGCATGAAAACATGGCTGCTGCACTCGAGGGCGTGCAGCAGCCTTCACAAGCAAGACTGCATCGCACGATGGCTCAGGCTGCGTGGGATACTCACAGTCACGAACAACGTGAAGCGCGGCGGCTGCTGAACGAGCACACAACCACCACATTGCATTGACTCGACATGCAGTGGGAAATCGTAATCGGGATCGAAACGCATGCGCAGCTGACGACGGCGAGCAAGATCTTTTCGGGCGCCTCGACGGCTTTCGGCGCGGAGCCAAATTCTCAGGCCAGTGTCATCGATCTCGCTCTGCCGGGCACGCTGCCGGTGCTGAACCGGGGTGCGGTCGAGCGTGCAATCCGGTTCGGGATTGCCGTCGGCGCGAAAGTGGCCGAGCACAGCATTTTTGCGCGCAAGAACTACTTCTATCCGGATCTCCCGAAGGGCTATCAGATCAGCCAATACGAGATTCCCATCGTTCAGGGCGGCGCACTGACGTTCGTCGTGCAGCCGAAAAAGGGCGATCCGTATATCAAGACGGTCAAACTTACGCGCGCGCACCTCGAGGAGGATGCCGGCAAATCGCTGCATGAAGACTTCGACGTCACCGATCACCGATCCCCGATCGCCGATCACCGCCTTTCCCGCATCGATCTGAACCGTGCAGGCGTGCCGCTGCTCGAGATCGTGTCCGAACCCGAAATGCGCTCGGCCGCAGAGGCGGTCGCGTATGCGAAGGCGATGCATGCACTGGTGATCTGGCTCGATGTATGCGACGGCAACATGCAGGAGGGCAGTTTCCGCTGCGACGCCAACGTGTCGGTGCGCCGTTCAGGAGAAGCGAAACTTGGCACCCGCTGCGAGATCAAGAACCTGAACAGCTTCCGGTTTCTCGAACGCGCAATCGAGTTCGAAGCGCGGCGCCAGATCGAGCTGATCGAGGACGGCGGCACAGTCGTGCAGGAAACGCGGCTGTACGATGCAACGCGCGATGAAACACGGTCGATGCGCAGCAAGGAAGAAGCGATGGACTATCGCTATTTTCCCGACCCCGACCTGCTGCCTCTGGCAATCGCCAATGACTGGATCGAGCGAGTCCGCGGCTCGATGCCGGAATTGCCGGGCGCAACGCGCGAGCGCTTCGAACGCGAATACGGTCTGACCGCCTACGACGCACAGACATTGACGGCCTCGCGCGATCTGGCCGCGTACTACGAAACGCTTGCAGGGGCGGTTAGCGATAAAAAAGTCGCAGCCAACTGGGTGATGGGCGAACTGGCGGCCCATTTGAATGAATCTGGAGTCGCGATCAACCAGTCGCCGGTCACGTGCGCTCAGATGGCGGGGCTGATCGATCGGGTGCTCGACGGCACCGTCAGCAACAAGTCCGCAAAGGAAGTCTTTATTGCACTGTGGCACCGCCAGGGTGCGAATGCCGACGCGATCATCGAAGCGAAGGGTCTGACGCAGATTTCCGACCCGTCAGCGTTAGAGAAAGTCGTCGACGACGTGTTGGCGGCCAATCCGAAGTCGGTAGACGAGTTTCGTGCCGGCAAGGAGAAAGCGTTCAACGCCCTGGTAGGCCAGGCGATGAAGGCCACACGAGGGCGAGCAGATCCGCAGCGGGTGCATGACCTGCTGCGCCTCAGACTCTCCGAGCTATGAGCAGGTGGAGCGTAGGCGACGCAGCAGATCGGTCGCCTTCGGTAGTTTCTCCGGATCCTCACCGCGGTAATAGTTGACGCCGTCGGGCAGTTCGTTACTGCCAGCAGGCGGCCACCCTCGAACCGGGGTCACTTCTGACACGATGTCGTTGAGTGCGAACACTTCGCGCTCGATGTCGCGCTGGCATACCAGATACACCGCCCCACGTGCCGCACCGCGGTTGCGCGCCTCGACCAGTTCGGGGGGCGCCACGACCGACAGCGCCCGCACCGAGTCGGCAACGACCAGCACGAAGAATTTCGACGGCGTTGGATTCTGCGCCAGCGCACGCTCGATCGTCTGCGTAAACTCGAAATTGGCGCCCGCTACATACAGTCCGCCGCTCCCTTGCGCACCGGCC
The DNA here is from genome assembly GCA_041747615.1 of Burkholderiaceae bacterium. Classification (GTDB taxonomy): domain Bacteria; phylum Pseudomonadota; class Gammaproteobacteria; order Burkholderiales; family Burkholderiaceae_F; genus JACCZX01. Next base: position 3,595 of record JBGTEW010000337.1, read on the forward strand.
GCAGTTGCTGTCGCACAAAACAACGGGACCAGCAGGCGCTTCACCTCACTCCCTACCTCGACGCCGATCTTGCGCTGTCACTCTCCACGCTCATTTCCACGCATATTTGCCGCGCTCACTTTCCACGGAACCGTGGATCCAGCAGGATATCCGTTTCGGGGTTGCGCTGCACCGGCCGCGCTCCCTGCGCCAGCAGTTCGCGAAAACGCTTTCTCTCCGTGTCGAATCGATCGTTGATGCGCTGAATTTCGGCGCGCGCCTCGCTGACGACCTTCTCCTCAGCGCTGATCTGCTGCTGATTGGAGACATAGCTTCGCTTGATCTGATCCGGCAGCACGGACTTCTTGTAAAACTCCGATTCGTCGTCGAGCTTCTTGCGTTCGCCCGACAAGCCGGCGAGGCGTTGACTGGCGCGTGCAATCACCTGATTGCTCGATTCGAGCGACTTGCCGCGTGCCGCTTCGATCTCTTCCTCACTGGCATACGCCTCAAGCAGCGACTTGTCGCGACGCCGCTGCGCAAGCAGCTTGTCTTCTTCTTCCAACCGTTTCTTCGCCTCGAGCGCACGGGCCCGCTGCTCCTCCAGGGTCAATGGACGAGCGATCACGCGGCGCAACGAGCCATCGCGATTCAGTTCGCGCATATCGGCGTTGGCGCACTCTGTCGGTGGCCTATCCGCGGAGAACGTTTTACCGTTCACGGTGCACGTGAAGATCGATTGGTTTGCACCCGCCTGCGTTGCGACGAGGCACGCTCCCAATACGAGCGGCGTCAGCGCCGTTCGGATGTAAAGATTGAACGAATCACACTCCATAGGTAGCCCGATATTGTTCCATGGCGGAACGGAAAGTACGCGCGTCCCGCGCGAGTGGTGAATCGGAATCAAGAAACCGCATCAAATCGCCAAAGCCGGCAATCGATATCACCGGAATGCCGAACTCCTGCTCGAACGCCTGAACTGCCGATTGCGACGACAGCGATTGATCGCCTGCAGCGCCCGCGCTGCCGCGTTCCGCCCGGTCCAGCGCGATCAGAACTGCCACCGGCTGCGCGCCGTGGGCCCGGATCAGCTCGATTGATTCACGCTTGGCGGCGCCGTCGGTGATCACATCATCGACGACCACTACCCGTCCGGCCAGTGGAGCCCCAACGATCACGCCCCCTTCTCCGTGATCCTTCGGTTCCTTGCGGTTGAATGCGAACGGTACATCGCTACCGAGCTCAGCCAGCGCAACAGCGGTTGCCGAGACCAGCGTGATGCCCTTGTAGGCCGGCCCGAACAGCATGTCGAACTGCAGGTTTCGGTGCGCCCGTGCCTGCAGCAGGGTTTGCGCGTAGAACCGCGCGAGGCGGCCGAGTGTTGCACCACAGTTGAACAGGCCGGCGTTGAAAAAGTAGGGCGACAACCGACCGGCCTTGGTCTTGAACTCGCCGAAGGTCAGGACCTTGCTTGACAATGCAAACTCGATAAATTGATGTCGAAGAGATTCCACGTCGTAAACCGGCCGCTAGTACGGATGCCCGATGCGTATACCCAAGCCTAATGTCGGCTGCGCAGATTCTGCCGCATGCGCCTGCGTCAAGCGTCCAAAATTAGCGTGATTTTTCGGCCTTGCTCAACCCGTCTGCGCCATTGCGATGTTCCGCGTCACGACCCTTAACGCCAATGGCATCCGTTCGGCGACGCGCAAAGGTCTAACTAAGTGGCTCGAACGGTCGAAGGCCGACATCGTCTGCTTGCAGGAAGTCAGGGCCGACGAGTGCGATATTCCTCAGGAGTGCCGCCCCCGCGGCATGCACGCCTGGTTCCATTGCGCGAGCAAGCGCGGCTACGCAGGCACGGCGCTGTTCGCAGGCAAGCGTCCGCGCGCCGTTCAGCTCGGCTTCGGATCGGAGGAATTCGATGCCGAGGGGCGCTATGTGGAAGCGCAGTTCAGGGAAGTGACCGTGATTTCGGCCTACTTCCCATCGGGTTCGTCCGGTCCGCAGCGGCAGGAGTCGAAGTATCGCTTCCTAGCCGAGTTTCTACCTCATCTCAGTCGGCTGGTCGCGACTGGACGCAAAACGGGGCGCGAATTCATACTGTGCGGCGACATCAATATCGCCCATCGCGAGATCGATCTAAAAAACTGGCGCAGCAATCGGAAGCACTCGGGGTTCTTACCGGAAGAGCGCGCATGGCTGTCGCGCGTGTTCGAGCACCACGGCTGGGTCGATGTCTTTCGCACGCTCGACGCGCGCCCTGATCAATACACTTGGTGGAGTAACTTCGGCCAAGCGTATGCGAACAACGTGGGCTGGCGCATCGACTATCAGATTGCCACTCCCGGCATCGCCAGGCGCGCAAGGAAAGCTGAAATCTTCATGAAGAAGCGTTTCTCGGATCACGCGCCGCTCACGATCGAGTACACGGGGCGCCTGTGAGCCCGGGCACCTCCGGATGATCGAAAGCGCTGATAGCGGGCAGCCGGCATCGAAACGGCGCTGGCGCGATGCGCTGCGTGTGTACGCCGAACCGGCGACGCTGCGCATGCTATTTCTCGGCTTTTCCGCGGGGCTGCCGTTGCTGCTGGTGCTCGGCACGTTGTCATTCCGACTGCGCGAAGCCGGCATCGACCGCACGACGATCGGCTATCTGAGCTGGGTCGGCCTGGCCTATGGCTTCAAGTGGGCATGGGCGCCGCTGGTCGATCGGCTACCTCTGCCCTTGCTCACTCGCACGCTGGGGCGGCGCCGCAGCTGGCTGCTGGCGTCGCAACTCGTCATCATCGGTGGGCTGACCGGAATGGCTCTGGCCGACCCGCGTGCGGGCCTGGAACCGCTCGCCTGGTGCGCGCTGGTCGTCGCATTCGGGTCCGCCACGCAGGACATCGCTGTCGATGCCTATCGCATCGAGTCGGCGCCGGTCGAGAAACAGGCGGCTCTGGCGGCGACGTACCAGACCGGGTATCGGCTCGCGATGATCTGGGCTGGCG
>JBGTEW010000338.1:0-2287 GCA_041747615.1 Burkholderiaceae bacterium
GTAGGTGTTCAGGTTCTCCGGCGCGATGTAGGGCGAAAGCTCGCCTGGCTTGCGCTGCGCCAGCGCGGCCGGCATGTACTCCTTGATTGCCACCGAGTTGCCCTGCTCATCGGTCGCCAGATAGACGATCGAAAATCCGCCCGAAGATATCTTCTTTACAATGCGATACCCGCCGACCTCGAGGCTTTCAGGCAATGATGCGTTGGTTTGCGCGGGCATGGGGAAGCATCTGGGAACCGCGGCGATTCTATCCAATAGGACCCGGTGGACCGTAACAACAATAAGGCGCTTTTTCGCCTCATACCGCGTTAATGATTGAATGATGAAGCCCGTCGCCAGCATGACCGGCTTCGCCAGCGCCGCACGCTCCACTCCGCTGGGTCAGTTGACGCTCGAGCTGCGATCAGTTAATTCGCGCTTTCTCGATCTGTCGCTGAAAATCCCAGACGATCTGCGCAGCGCCGAGGCGCCGGTCCGAGAAGCCGTTGCGGCGCAGCTCACGCGCGGCAAGGTCGAATGCCGAATATCACTCGCACGCAGTAGCACCGGGGCAGCCGCGCAGCTGAACACGGCCGCGCTGTCACAAGTGGCAGACCTCGCACGACAGGTAGCGCAGGCGCTTCCCGACGCAGCACCGATCAACGTTGCAGACGTACTGAACTGGCCGGGTGTCGTTGAAACGCCGGGCACCGACGCAGACACCCTGCGGCTGCAGGTTCTGGCAGCGCTTGACGAGGCGCTTGCGTCACTCACTGAATCCCGGCAGCGCGAAGGCGCTGCCCTGTGCGATGTATTGCTCGCGAATTGCGAGCAGGTCGAACGGGTAGCCGCGTTGGTCAGCACCCGCGCGCCGGATCTAGTCGCTGCGGTCGAGCGCAAGCTCAATGAGCGGCTGCAGCAGGCGTTGGGGCCCGCACTTGAAAACGCCGCCATGCTGACGGGCGCGGAGATCTCGGAGCGAATCCGGCAGGAAGTCACTCTCTATGCGCTGAAGATGGATGTCGATGAAGAAATCAAGCGTTTGGTCACGCATGTCGCCGAGGTCCGGCGTGTGCTTGCCGGCGGCGGCGCTGTCGGCCGACGGCTCGACTTCCTGATGCAGGAACTGAACCGCGAGGCAAACACGCTCGGGTCAAAAGCGGCCGCGATCGAGATGACCAACGCGTCGGTCGAGCTGAAGATTCTGATCGAGCAGATGCGAGAGCAGATTCAGAATCTGGAGTGACGCACACAATGGCGACCGCCTCTTCGACGCTCGATCCGCTGAACGGACATTGCGCAGGCAACGTGTTCATGGTGGTCGCTCCGTCGGGGGCTGGCAAATCAACGCTGGTCAATGCGCTGCTCGCGCGCGAACCGAATATCCAATTGTCGATTTCGTTCACCACACGCGCTCCGCGGCCCGGAGAACAGAGCGGTCGCGAATATCACTTTTTAGGGGTCGACGAGTTCAAGCGGCGGCGGGCGGCCGACGAGTTCATCGAAAGCGCGGAGGTGCACGGCAACTACTACGCGACGTCGCGCATCTGGATCGAGGAGCGGGTACGCGCGGGCACCGACGTGCTGCTCGAGATCGACTGGCAGGGCGCCCGGCAGGTCAAGTCGGAGTTCGCGCACGCGGTGGGAATTTTTATCATGCCGCCGTCGATCGATGCGCTGGAGGCCCGGCTCAAGAAGCGCGGCCAGGACTCGCCGACCGTGATTGCGCGCCGATTGCTCGCCGCCGGCAGCGAAATCGCCCACGCGCCGGAGTTCGATTACGTAGTCATCAACCAAGATTTCGAGGTTGCGCTGGCGCAGATGAGCGCAATCGTGGCTGCGACACGGCTACGCTACGCAACGCAGGCAGCTCGCCACCATGCGCTGTTCATGCAGTTCGGCATTGCGAAATAGCTCGGCCCGGGCGAAATCATCGCCGCTCGGGCTAAAATGCGGCGACACCTCCATCAGGGACACCACCATGGCCCGCATCACCGTTGAAGATTGCCTGAAGCAGATTCCGAACCGTTTCCAGCTTGCACTGGCGGCCGCCTACCGGGCGCGCCAGCTTGCGCAGGGCCACACGCCGAAAATCGATACCCGCGACAAACCGCCGGTGGCGGCATTGCGCGAGATTGCCCAGGGCAAGGTCGGCATTGAAATGCTGCGCAAGGTTCCGACGTAGCAGCTTCAGCATCAGCCTTGATCCGGACTACGCCGGCGCGGGCTGATGGACTCGCAGAACCCTCCGGTTGCGGCCAACGACGCCGAGCCGCCGCCATCGCCCGGTTTTGCGCGTCGCGCGGCG
>JBGTEW010000339.1:0-1660 GCA_041747615.1 Burkholderiaceae bacterium
GGTGATGAGCGCGCTGCCCGCCGATATCTTCATATCGGTGGCAGCGGTGGCCGACTGGCACATCAGCAACCAGAGCGCGAGCAAGATCAAAAAAGAAGGCTCGGCGACTCCGCCCACATTGCTATTCGCGCCGAATCCCGACATCCTGGCGACGGTGGCCGGCCTGCCTGCCGCGCCGTACTGCGTGGGCTTTGCGGCCGAAAGCGACGACGTGATAGAAAACGCAAGCCGCAAGCGGGCGCGTAAGAACGTACCGCTGATCGTGGCAAATCGGGCGCAGGATGTCTTCGGTGCCGATAGCAGTGAACTGTCGTTGATCGACGCGCACGGCGTCACTGCGCTGCCCCGCGACGACAAGCTGGCGCAGGCCAGGCGATTGATTACCGAGATCGCGTCGAGGTTGCGCTAATGGATACGCACGAACCAAAGGATGGCGACTTCATTGCCTACATCGATCAGCTGCAGAAGGAGTCTGCCGAACGCCTGCTCGGCAGCGGCCATCCGCTGATCACCCAGCTCGACAAGAAGCAGCCAAAGAACGACGGGCATTTCTTCGCCGGTCGCAAACCGGCCGATCTGCGCAGCCCGGCCGAGCTGCGAGCGGCCCTGTCGACAGCAGCGGCGCCTGCCTCGGTCGGCAGGATATTGCGCGCGATGCTAGCGATTGTCATCGGTACGCTGCTGGCGCTGTACTGGATGTTCGCCAGTGTCAGTGTCGGGTTCCTGCTGGTCGGGATCGCGCTGATCGTCTGGGGCATGCAGCGGATCAACCGGGTGTCGCGCCAATTTTTTCCACGGCATAACGAGCAGGCGCGCGCGCAGGTTTCGACCGTCTTCAACGCTCCCACCAAGACAAAGTAATGCGCGTCGATCTGCGCGTGCTGGATGCCCGGCTGCGCGACCCGCTGCCGGCTTACGCAACGACTGGCGCGGCCGGGCTCGATCTGCGTGCCTGCATCGATACGCCGCTGGTGATCGAACCCGGCGCGACACATCTGATCAAGACCGGCCTGGCGATTCATATCGCCGACCCCGGTTACGCGGCGCTGATCCTGCCGCGCTCCGGCCTCGGGCACAAGCACGGCATCGTGCTCGGCAATCTGGTGGGCCTGATCGACTCCGATTATCAGGGCGAACTGATGGTCTCGACCTGGAACCGCGGCTGCGAGGCGTTCACGCTGCATCCGCTCGAGCGGCTCGCACAGCTGGTGATCGTGCCGGTGGTGCAGGCGAATTTCAACGTCGTCGAAGACTTCGTGGCTAGCGAGCGCGGCGGCGGCGGATTCGGCAGCACGGGAAGGTAACTTAGCGGCGTCCGGAGGGCGACCCCGCGTGTGATGTCGGAGCGCAGCGCGCGTAGACATCACCCCATGCGAGCCGACGGACTTGCTCCGGCGGCGCGCGTCCAACTAATCGTTGCGAGTGCACGTGCGAGCCGAAGGCTCGCGTACACGAGCAACGCTCAAGCCAGCATATCCGCCCAGATCGTGGTCGCCCAGCTTTGCGCGTAGGCGCCTTCGAGCGCCCACGATGCACGATCTTGCGACGAGATTCCACCCGCGCCCGCCACCGGTTCAAGCGTCTTCTTCTCGGGCGACCAGCGATGCACGCTGTCTACGTGCACGGCATTTCGATCGTCAATGAAGCTGTAGCAGGTGTT
>JBGTEW010000340.1:0-3949 GCA_041747615.1 Burkholderiaceae bacterium
GGCGTGCAGGTCAAGGAATACGGTTACCTGCTTGCGCGCGATCCGCGCTACGCGGCCAAGGCGCGCAGGATCAGCGAAATGACCCAAGATCTGGCCGAGCTACTGCCGTCCTTCGCTGCGGAACTGCGGACGAAGATCGTCGCGACAGTGACCGGTCAGGTCGTCTTCCATCCGCCGTGCACGCTGCAACACGGGCAGCAGATTCACGGTGTCGTGGAAACCTTGCTCGCATCGCTCGGAGCAGAAGTCGCGCCGGTTGCCGAAGGTCATATGTGCTGCGGCTCGGCCGGAACCTACTCGGTGCTGCAACCGGCACTTGCGTATCAGTTACGCGACCGCAAGCTCGGTCATCTGCAGGCCGCGCAGCCCGATGTCATTCTGTCGGCGAATATCGGCTGCATTACGCATCTGGCCAGCGGCACCCCGACACGCGTGATGCACTGGATCGAGTGGGTGGACGAGCGGCTACAGCACCCCGGCTAGATCGACGCGGAGACCTTGCAGGCCCGGCAACGTGACGACGTCCGGCGTTTCGGTTGCGATGACGTCGGTGTATGCATCGCCGCGCGGCGCGCGGAAACGGCGCAGCGAGCGCGCCGGCAGATCGAAGATCCAGTATTCGGGCACACCATGTTGCGCATACAGCGGCCCTTTAACACGCACGTCGTAATCCAGCGCCAGGTCAGAGATCTCGATGACCAGCAGTGCGTCGGCAGGGGTCGGCAACTGAGTGGCATAAAAATCATCGCGTGGCTTGTAGATGGCAAGGGCGGGATTGAGTTCGGACATGCGGTCGAGCCGTATCGACAGCTGAGATGAAACGATCGCGCGACCGTCCAGTGCCTGTACCAGCAAGCGAGTCAGCCGGCTGACAGCGGCGTAATGGCGGTTTCCTATGGGCGCCATCTCGATCACGTTACCTTCGATCAACTCCACCCGTGCACCCGGGGCGAAAACGCCGGCTTCTTCCATACGGTGGTACTGCTCAACCGTGAGCCGATGCCGCTTGATCTGTACTGCGTCGAACAATTCCATGGTGGTGCGTTCCGATTAGCCCGGCGATTCTATTTCAGGATGCTGCGCAACATCCATGCCGTCTTCTCGTGAATCTGCAGGCGCTGCGTCAATAAGTCGGTCGTCGACTCGTCGCCGCCCTTGTCCGCCGCAGGCAGCACTTCGCGCGCGGTGCGGGCGACGGCTTCGTGTCCCTTCACCAACAAGCGCACCATCTCCATCGCTTCGGGTACGCCTTCGGTTTCGTCGATCGACGTCAGCTTGGCGAACTGCGTGTTGGTGCCGGGCGCCGGATACCCGAGCGAGCGTATGCGCTCTGCGATTTCATCGAGCGCGTTCCATAGCTCGGTGTACTGGTCCATGAACATCAGGTGCAGCGTGTTGAACATCGGGCCTTCGACGTTCCAGTGAAAGCTGTGCGACTTCAGGTAAAGACCGTAGGTGTCGGCCAGCACGCGTGAAAGCCCGAGCGCGATCTTCTCCCGATCCTTGACGGGAATTCCGATATCAATGCCGGGCACGCGGCTTGCGCGTTGCGGTGTCCTCTTCTTGCGAGCCATCGTTATTCTCCTGTGCAATTCTTGCAGACTAGTGACGTACCGGCATCAGCGCCAATCGTCAAATTTGAAAGATGCAATAGGCAATCTCATTCAACCTGCCTCGATCGGTGCGTCGGGCAGCCTGGTGACTCCGTAAAGCGGGCATTTGAGCACTGCCTGCCGCAGCGCTTCGATCGCCGGCATTCGCGTGAACGACTTGCGCCATGCCAGCACGACCCGGCGATCCGGCGCCGGCGGCCTGAATGGGATATAGGTGAGCAGAGAATCGCGCGGCGGCTTTTCCGGGATCGACGTCATCGGCAATACCGTTACGCCCAGTCCGGAGCCCACCATGTGGCGGATCGTTTCGAGCGAAGAGCCTTCGAACGTCTTCTGAATACCTTCGGCCGACGACGAGAACCGCGACAGCTCCGGGCACACTTCGAGTACCTGATCACGGAAGCAGTGTCCGGTACCGAGCAGCAGCATGGTTTCCTTCTTCAGGTCCTCGCTCGGGATCACTTTGCGCCGGGTCCACGGATGAAGGCGCGGGACTGCGATCACGAACGGCTCGTCGTAAACAGGCTGCAGCATCAGGCCTGCTTCGGGCAATGGCAACGCCATAATGGCCACGTCGATCTCGCCATTTTTCAACAGGTCGATCAATTTGACCGTGAAATTCTCGGTCAGCAGCAACGGCATCTGCGGCGCGTCTTTCAGCAGCTGTCGCACCAGGGCAGGCAACAGATACGGTCCAATCGTGTAAATGACGCCCAGCCGCAACGGACCCGACAAGGGATCCTTGCCCTGGCGCGCGATTTCCTTGATCCGCCCCGCTTCGTCCAGCGTGCGCTGCGCCTGGCCCACTATGCGCTCGCCGGCCGGCGTCATCGTCACGTCGTTGGTTCGGCGCTCGAAAATCTGCGTGCCGAGTTCTTCTTCCAGTTTCTTGATTGCAACCGATAGCGTCGGCTGGCTGACGTAGCAGGCTTCGGCCGCGCGGCCGAAGTGCCGCTCGCGGGCAACGGCGACGACGTAACGAAGCTCGGTCAATGTCATGCGTTCAATTCACGCGATCAAAAACTCATGCGAGCTTGCGTACCAGCGGAGCACATGTCGTTGCGCAGCCGCCGGATCGTTTGCGAGCAGCTCGGTGGCGGCATTTCGAGCCTGCTCGACCAATTCGGCGTCTCGCTGCAGATCGGCAAACCGCAGCAACGGCATCCCGGACTGCCGTGCACCGAGAAACTCACCCGGGCCGCGCATCATAAGGTCACGCCGCGCCACTTCGAAGCCGTCGTTCGTTTCGTAGATCACTTTCAACCGCTCGCGCGCAGGTTCCGACAGCGGTTCATCGAACAGCAGAATGCAGAAGCTCTGATTGCCGCCGCGGCCGACGCGTCCGCGCAACTGATGCAGCTGAGAAAGCCCGAATCGCTCGGCATGCTCGATCACCATCAGCGTTGCATTCGACACATCGACACCGACTTCGATGACGGTAGTGGCGACCAGCACATCGAGCTCGCGCTGCACGAAACGTTGCATGACTTCGGTCTTCATTGCCGGTGGGAGCTGCCCATGCAGCAGGCCTATGCGCAGATCCGGCAGCATGTCTGCAATTCGCTCGAACGTCTCGGTGGCCGCAGCCGCTTCGACCACTTCGCTCGACTCGATCAGCGGACACACCCAGTACGACTGCCGGCCAGCGGCGACATCGGCACGAATTCGCTGCATCACTTCTTCGCGCCGACGGGTCGATATCAGCTTCGTGACGACAGGCGGGCGGCCCGGCGGGAGTTCGTCGATGACGGAGACGTCGAGATCAGCCAGATAGCTCATCGCCAGCGTGCGCGGAATCGGCGTTGCCGAGAGCATTAACAAGTGTGGCACCTGATCATTCGCATCGACATTGCGCAGCGCCAGGCGTTGCGCCACGCCGAAGCGGTGCTGCTCATCGACGATTGCCAGGCCCAGCCGCGCAAATCGGACCGCGTCCTGGATCAACGCGTGCGTGCCGACGATCAACTGTGCACGTCCGTCTGCGAGCGCCTGCTGAGCGGCGTGCTTGTCTGCAGAAGTCTGGCGACCGGCAAGCCACTCGATACGAACACCCAGCGGCGAGAGCCACTCTGCAACCTTGCCGAAATGCTGCTCCGCCAGAAGCTCAGTCGGCGCCATCAGTGCTGCCTGAAACCCGTTCTCGATCGCGCGCGCCGCGGCCAGCGCCGCAATGACGGTCTTGCCGCTGCCGACATCTCCCTGCAATAGCCGGTGCATCGGCTGCAATCCCGCGAGATCGCGCTCGATCTCGCTCCAGACGCGCTGCTGGGATCCGGTCAAGGCAAATGGAAGCTGCGCCAGCAACTTTGAGCTGATCGAGTCCATCGGAACGAGCG
>JBGTEW010000341.1:0-1907 GCA_041747615.1 Burkholderiaceae bacterium
GATCTCAAGCAGAAGGAAGCCGCGGAAAAGCGCGCTGCAGACAAGCGCCAGCAGGCTGAACTGAAGATCGCGGACCGGTGTGAACGTGCGCGCCGCGACCTTGCGCGTGCCATCGAGATGCGTAACGCGGTGGACACGCGCGCAGCGACCATCGAGCAGATGCAAAAGGCGAATCAGGAAGTCAGCCGGCGCGAAGCCGAGTTGCCGAAGGCGTGCCCGCAGTAGGTTCAGGCGGCAGTGGCCACAGCAGTCACCTGATCGCGTACCGCCTCCAGGGCGTAGAGCAGGATATCCGCGCGATGGCGCTGCAGCGCGTCGGCGTCGCTTAACGTGCGGCGCCATTGCCGCGCCCCGCGCAATCCCAGAAACAGTCCCAGCATATGACGCACGATGTGGCGTGGCGCCACTCCGAAGCGCGCCTGCGCCTTCAGATACTCGCTCATGCGCAACACGACCGCAGTGCGCGTCGGCGCCGGCAGCGCATCAGCGAACAGCGCGCGATCGACGCCGGCCAGCATGTACGGATCGTGATAGGCGGCGCGGCCCAGCATCACGCCATCGACCGCAGCGAGTTCTTCCCGTGCGCGCTCCAGCGTCGTGATGCCGCCGTTCAACACGAACGTTGCGTCCGGGAAATCGCGCTTCAGCTGGCGAACACGTGCCCAATCGAGCGGCGGAACTTCGCGGTTCTCTTTCGGGCTAAGTCCCTTCAGCCACGCGCTGCGCGCGTGAACGATAAAAACGCGGCAGCCGGCGTCGTGCAGCGCCCCGGCAAAGTCGCGCACAAACTCGTAGTCGTCGCGCCGGTCGACGCCCAGGCGGTGCTTGACCGTTACCGGAATGCTCACCGCGTCCTGCATTGCCCTGATGCAATCCGCCACCAGCGCCGGCTCGGCCATCAGGCAGGCGCCGAAGGCACCACGCTGCACGCGCTCCGAAGGACAGCCGCAATTCAGATTGATCTCGTCGTAGCCCCAATCCTCGCCGAGCCTGGCGGCGCGTGCGAGCTCATCGGGCTCGCTGCCACCCAGTTGCAGCGCAACCGGATGCTCGGCAGCGTGGAAGTCCAGATGCCGCGCAGCGTCGCCATGCAGCAGCGTGCCGGTCGTCAGCATTTCGGTGTAAAGCCGCGCGTGCCGCGACACCTGCCGGTGAAAGAAGCGGCAGTGACGATCGGTCCACTCCATCATCGGCGCGACGCTGAAGAGATGCTCGAGTTGCTTGAATGCCATGGCGGACGAAAGCATACCGATCGCCGAAGAGTCAGCTTGCGCCGCTCGCGTGTTCAGATCGTTTCGCTAGGCCGATCTGTGAACGCTCTCGGCATCACGAACTCCAGCTTCGCACTGGTCAGTTCGTTGCCAGGGCAGCAGGTATCCTTCGCCCCGCAATGCACGCACGCGGTAAGTCGCGTGCAGATGACCGTCGGTCAGCACGTCCGGCGGCTTGCCTGAAGCCACCACGCGTCCACGATCGAGGAGTACCAGGCTGTCGCAGAAGCGAGCAGCGAGCGTGATCTCGTGCAGCACGACAATCACGGTCTGTCCGCCATGCGCCCGCGCGCGCAGGATTTCCATCACCTGCAGCTGGTGATACGGATCGAGCGCCGCCACCGGTTCGTCGGTCAGCAGCGCCGCGCCACCCACCGTTAGTGCACGCGCAAGCAGTGTGCGAGCGAACTCACCGCCCGACAGCGTATCGACGATGCGATGCCGGAGATGGCGCGTGTCAGTGTCGGCCAGCGCGGCGTCGATGGCAGCCGGACCCTGGATATCGCGCGCGCCCAATGCCTGCTGATGCGGCAGACGCCCGAGCGCGACCAGTCGCTCGACCGTCAACGGCCAGGCCACTGGCCCGCGCTGCGCCAGATACGCAAGCTGCCGCGACAGATACGCCGGGCCGACTTC
>JBGTEW010000342.1:0-6614 GCA_041747615.1 Burkholderiaceae bacterium
GATGTGCTTGAAAAAATACTGCCCGCGCTGAATCAGGCGCAACCGGTGCGCAGCGTCGATCTCTATCCGGAGGAGCGCGCGATCATCCGCCCGCTGTTTTTGCTGACTGCAAAGCCGACGATGTATGTCGCGAACGTCGAAGAACACGGATTCCAGAATAACCCGCTGCTCGATCAGGTTCGCGCGCGCGCCGAGAAAGAGCAGGCGCCGGTGGTGGCCGTATGCGCCAAGGTCGAAGCGGAGATCGCCGATCTCGCGGCCGAGGACATGGCGATCTTTCTGACCGACATGGGCATGCAGGAGCCCGGATTGAATCGGGTGATCCGCGCCGGCTACGCGCTGCTCGGCCTGCTCACCTATTTCACTGCCGGGCCGAAGGAGGTTCGCGCCTGGACGGTGACCCACGGATCGACCGCGCCCCAGGCCGCCGGCGTGATCCACACGGATTTTGAGAAGGGTTTTATCCGTGCCGAGACGATCGCGTTTGACGACTACGTCAAGTTCAACGGCGAAACCGGCGCCAAGGATGCCGGCAGGATGCGCCTTGAAGGCAAGGATTACGTTGTGCGCGACGGCGACGTGATGCATTTCCGGTTCAATGTCTAGGCTACCGGCATGAATGCTTCGATCGATTCGATCTGGCTGTATCCGATCAAGGGCTGTCGCGGCTTCAGCGTGCCCACCGCCACGCTGGCCAGCACCGGACTCGAAGTCAGCGGTATCGGCGATCGCGAATGGGTAGTCGTCGACGACGATGGCGAGTTTCTCAGTCAGCGCGAACTGCCGAAGATGGTGCAGGTACAGCCGCGACTGACCGGCGATTCGCTGCGGCTGAAGGCGCCGGACATGCTTAAGCTCGAGGTGCCGTTCGGGTCCGAAGGCGATGTTATGAAGGTGCGTATCTGGAACGATGAAGTGGCGGCGGTGACCCAGGGCGAGATCGCCGACGCCTGGTTCTCCCGCTTCCTCGGAATCAGTTGCCGCCTGATGCGGTTCGATCCGGAAGCCAGACGACTCTCCAACCGCAAGCACACGGGCGTCATCGAAGCGCCTTACAAATTCGCCGATGCATTCTCACTGCTGGTCTGTTCCACTGCGTCGCTCGCCGACCTGAATATGCGCTTGCGAGCGAAGCAACAGCCAGAGGTCACGATCGAGCGTTTCCGGCCAAACATCGTGCTCGATGGCATCGAGGCTTTCGACGAGGATTACGCCGACACCCTGACGATCGGCGGCGCGCGGCTGCAAATGGCCAAGCCGTGTGTGCGTTGCACGGTGCCGAACGTCGATCCGGCCACCGGCGCAGCGGGTTTCGAACCGGGCGACACACTGGCGACTTATCGGAATAGCGCCCAGGCAGGCGGCATCACGTTCGGAGTCAATGCGATCGTCGAATCGGGTGCCGGCACGCGGTTATCGGCCGGCGACGCGGTCGACGTCAACCTGCGCTTCTGACCGCCAGTCCCTGGTACGTCCACGCGCGCCAAATCGCTTCCAACGGACCTTGCCTGATCCGCTTCAACCACAGCCGGCTCAACACGACCTGAACGGTAAAGATCGCTACCGCAAGCAAGGCCATCTGCCAGTAGCCGAGACGCGGGCCGAGCGCCAGCCCCCAGCCCGACAGCAGCGCACCCATTGCGATCGATTGAACGAAGTAGTTGGTGAGCGGCATGCGCCCGGCGGGTGCCAGCAGGCGCACCAGCGGACTGGGCGCGTGGCGGATAAAGCCTGCGGCATACAGGAAGGCCAGCGTCACGCTCAGCAACTGGGGCACGACCGCGTTCAGCGTCGTTGCGCCGAGACCATTTTCGGTCACCTCGCTCAATGCCCAGTAACCATAGAGAAGTCCCGCCGGCACCCCCATCAGCAAACCGAGCCGGGTCGCGGTGCGCCATGCGGGTGCGTCTCGGTCTCGCAGAATACCGGCTCTCTGTGCCCACATTCCGGTCAGCATCAGCGCGACCGTCATCGGAAATCCGAACAGATTGCCGAAGATCACATTCCAAAATTCGCGCGCACGCAATGCCAGCTGAGCGATATAGCCAAGACCGACGAAGCCGTCGAAGTTGGCCTGTACAACCGGCGCGATCTCTTCCGGTGAAGGCGCAACCTCGCCCAGTAGAAGGAAAGCGAGGCTGAGTACCACTGTGCCGATCCACCAGAGAAGGGCCGCACGTCCGATAACTGCGGTGTCCCGATCGACGTACGCCAATAGCACCAGACCGGCGAGTGCGTACATGTTCGTGATGTCGCCAAAATAGAAGAAGACTCCATGCAGGATCCCGAACGCGAACAGGAAAAGCATTCGCCGCCGGTAGATGCGCTTGGGCTGATCGCTGAGCGCACTCAGTTTCGAGTAAAGCAGCGCGAATCCCGTGCCGAACAGCATCGCGAACAACGGCATGAACTTAAAGCTGATGAACGCCGCGGTCGCGAAGTAAACGAAGCGATCGAGCGCACCGGCATCAGGCAGCAGATATCCGATCGGATTGGTCGCCCCGTACAGGAACGACTGGATGTTGATCAGCAGAATGCCGAGAAGCGCAAACCCCCGCAGACCATCGATACGCTCGTCGCGCGCAGTCGGAACCGCATCGCTAGGCGTCATCAACGCCTGTTGCACCCATCTGCGCCATCTTCGCCTTCAGCCACCGCTCGACCGACGGGAAAACGAACTTGCTGACATCGCCGCCCATCAGCGCGATCTCGCGCACGATGCTGCCCGAGATGAACTGATACTGGTCCGACGGCGTCAGGAACATCGTCTCGACATCGGGCAGCAGGTAGCGGTTCATGCCGGCCATCTGGAACTCGTATTCGAAGTCCGAGACGGCGCGCAGGCCGCGCACGACGACCCGCGCGTTCTGCTCGCGCACAAAGTCCTTCAACAGTCCGCGAAAACCGGCGACCTCGACGTTTGGATAGTGCGACAACACTTCGCGCGCGATCGCGATGCGCTCGTTCAAATCGAAAAACGGCTTCTTGGCGCGGCTGTCGGCCACGCCGACGACCAGCTTAGCAAACAGTCCCGCCGCCCGGCGAACGAGGTCTTCATGGCCGCGCGTCAGCGGATCGAACGTTCCCGGATACACCGCGATCACCATCATGGTCTCCCGCCAGTCCCTGCCGGCCGGCGATTATTCATGCAGATCGATGCTGCAGCAAATGGAAATGCACGCGGCCGGCGCGGCCGCTCCGCACAGTATGTAGGCTGTGCTTGTCCAGCATCGCCTCTATCGAAACACCGCTTTCTACATAGACTAGCCCCGCCGGCGCGATCAACCGCGAGGCGGCTGCCAGGGCGGGAGGCAACAGCGTCGAATCAAATGGGGGATCGATAAAGACAACGTCAAACGAAGCATCGGGCCATCGCGCCACCACCGAAAGCGCGTCGCCGGCGACGATATCGACCTGAGGCGCAGCCAGCTTCTGCTTCGTTCGCTCGAGCTGCTCCGCCAGCGCACGGTTGTTTTCAATCAGCGTCACGCGTTCGGCGCCGCGTGACGCCAGCTCGAAGCCGAGTGCGCCGGTACCCGCGAACAGATCGACGCCGCGCGCGAGTTCCAGGCTCGGAAGCAAATGCTCGAGCCAGTTGAACAGCGTCTCGCGAACGCGATCGGGCGTCGGCCGCAAGCCGGCGGTGTTGATCACCGGCAGCGGTGTTCTCTTCCAGCGCCCGCCGATGATGCGCACGCGCTGCGCGCCCTTGCGCATTGCCTCGGTGTTGTCAAGATGCTTTGTTACACTGCCCGCGGACGGTCGTTTCATCTCTCGCTTCAGTTCTCTGCCTGTCGCTCCTTCGCGTTTCCACCGTTCGTCAGCGATCACTTGATGATAAGTCCCGGTTCTTCAGCACGCTCGAAGAGCGGCTGGCTGACGCGCCTCAAGACCGGCCTGGCGAAAACCCGTGTCAACATCGTCGGACTGTTTTCGGGCGGCCTGATCGATGACGCATTCCTCGAGGAACTCGAGTTTGCATTGATCGGTGCCGACGTAGGCACGGCGACCGCGGCGCGCCTGATCGAGTCGCTGCAGGATCGCATCAAGCTGGACGGGCTGCAGACGCAGGACGAGGTCCGGCGTGCGTTGAGCGACGAGCTCACTTTACTGCTGACCCCGGCGGAGGGGCAAATCGATTTTTCGCGGTCTCATCCGCTGGTGCTGATGGTTGCCGGCATCAATGGCGCGGGCAAGACGACCTCGATCGGCAAGCTTGCAAAGTGGCTGGCGAATCAGCGCAAGTCGGTGCTGCTGGCCGCGGGCGATACTTTTCGCGCGGCCGCACGCGAGCAACTCGTAATCTGGGGCGAGCGCAACAACGTGGACGTGATTGCGCAAAGCGGCGGTGATCCGGCTGCGGTTGTGTTCGACGCGGTGTCTGCCGCCCGAGCGCGCAAAGTCGATGTGTTGATCGCAGACACCGCCGGACGCCTGCCCACGCAGCAGCATTTGATGGAAGAATTGAAGCGCATCAAGCGTGCGCAGGACAAGGCGATGCCCGGCGCGCCGCACGAAGTCATCCTGATCATCGACGGAACGAACGGGCAGAACGCCTTGACGCAAGTGCAGGCCTTCGACGACGCAGTCGGATTGACCGGATTGATCGTAACCAAGCTCGATGGCACCGCCAAGGGCGGCGTGCTGGCGGCGATCGTCGAAGCCCGACGCGCACGGCCATTGCCGATTCTGTTCATCGGCGTTGGCGAAGCGATCGACGATCTGCAACCGTTCGTCGCGCGCGAGTTCGCAGACGCGCTGGTCGGGATTTAGCTGATGCAGCTTGCCGCAGTCGACCTGGGCTCAAACAGCTTCCGGCTGGAAATCGGGAAGGTCGAAGGCTCGCACATCGCGCGTCAGGGGTACTGGAAAGAGACGGTGCGGCTGGCGGCGGGCCTCGACGACAACAGCAGGCTCAGCAGGAAAGCCATCGAGATCGCGGTAGAAACGCTGGCGCGGATGAACGAGCGCCTGCGCGGCATGAAGAGTGAGCACGTACGGGCGGTCGGCACGCAGACGCTGCGGCAGGCGCACAACCTCGACGAATTCCTTCTGGAGGCTCAGCACGCACTCGGCTTTCCAATCGAAGTGATCTCCGGCCGCGAAGAAGCGCGACTGGTGTTCGAAGGCTGCATGCATACGCTGCCCCCGTCCGGTGCGCGGCGTCTGGTCGTCGATATCGGCGGTGCATCCACTGAGGTCATCGTCGGCAAGGGTTTTGCGGCGGAAAGCGCCGAGTCGTTCAAAGTGGGCTGTGTCAACACATCGATGAGGTTCTTCAAGGACGGACGCATCGATCGGTCCAGTTTGAAGAAAGCACAGGTCGCCGCCGCCGCCGAAATCGAGGAAGCGGTGTCGGTGTTTTCACGCGAACACTGGGACGAGGCGTTCGGATCGAGCGGCACCATCGGCGCCGTGTCCGACATTTTGCGAACGCAAGGCTGGACCGACGGCACGATCACGCCGCACGGTCTGCTGACACTGCGTTACGCCCTGCTCGAAGCCGGCGATATCAAGCGTATCCGGCTGGCGGGCATGAAGCCCGACCGGCAGGAGGTCATCGCCGGTGGCGTGGCGGTGCTCTCCGCAGTGTTCGACACGCTTGAGGTGGACGCGATGCGCCCGGCACGCGGCGCATTGCGCGTCGGCGTGCTGTACGACCTGCTTGGCCGGCGCGAGCGCAAGGACCTGCGCGATTCGACCGTCGTTCGCGTTCAGGGTCAGTTCAAGGTCGATCGACAACAGGCACAGCGCGTCGCCGCGGTTGCTGCGCAACTGTATGCGGCGCTGGCTCCAGCGACAAGCGACGATATGTCGAATCGCCTGCGCTGGGCTGCATTGCTGCACGAGATCGGGTTTGCGATTTCGCACAACGATTATCACAAGCACTCGGCCTATCTGCTCGAGCACAGCGACCTTGCCGGTTTTTCGACGTCGGACCAGGAGCAGCTGGCGACGCTCGTGATGGCTCAGCGCGGCAACTTGAAGAAAGTGCACGCGGCGCTCGAAGACCACGAACGGGCCATGAAGATACTTGCGTTGCGACTGGCGGTGATCCTGGCGCATGCGCGGCGCGCAGTCGAGCTCCCGAACTGGTCGCTGAAGTTTGGCAAGTCGATCGAGTTCGGACTTGCCAGCGACTGGCTGACTCAGCATCCGCTGACGCAGTATCTGCTGGAGGAAGAAGCGGCTCACTGGGAGCGGGTCGGTCTGACCTTCACCCTGCGGCCGTTATAGCTCGGTCAAACCAGGTCCGGATTGACAACGGCCCTTAATACGGTGCGCTCTTCGCCGTCGTGCTCGCGTTGGCTCAGCCACCAGAGCCCACCCTTTTTGATCGACCAGTCCTGCTCCTGGCCACCCAATAGCTCGCTCGCGATCAAGCCGAGCGTTGGCTGATGCCCCACGATCACGACGGCTGCTTTCGAGTTTGGCCAGTCCGCTGCAGCGAGCACCTCGGCAGCCGTGGCCCCCGGCGCGAGATCGTCAACCGTGCGCAACTTGTGATGCGAGATGTCGGCCAGCGCACGCGCCGTTTGCTGCGCGCGCGCCGCCGGGCTGACGCATATCTTCGCGGTCTGCGGCAAGCGTGAGTGCAGCCATTCGGCCACCCG
>JBGTEW010000343.1:0-2590 GCA_041747615.1 Burkholderiaceae bacterium
AACTCCGGTGTCGTCCTCGACGAACGCGACCAGCGCAAGATCTCGCGCCTGCGTGTCGGGCACACTCAATGAAACGGTTCGCGTTCCAAGCGGCAGCGGACCGGACCACGCGCGCGTGACACGATCATTGGCCAGCGTCTCACCGCGGTTCTCGCCTGCGGTCACCTTGGTCGAAATTCCGTTTTGCACCAGCGCGACGATCAGACGCGGATTCTTGGCAGCGCTTGGCGTGGCGAGCTCGGCGTGCGCGCGCACATCGACCTGGCCGCCCTGCGTTTGAACGTTGCTAAGCGTGATCGTCGCCGCAGCCGGGCGCTGATTGACCGCACGCAACTGCGCATCGAACGCCGACGATTGTGACCAGTTGGCTTCGCGGCCCTGCACGAAAACGCCGGGTGTGTAGCGTGTGTTGTTGCGATTCAACGCCGCCAGCTGCGATTGCCGATCGTTGAACTCGCGTTTCGCGAACGGATCCTTCCAGCCGATGTAGTCCCAGTAGCCGACGTGCAGCGCGAGCGGCACTGCGCGGCTGGGATCGATGCGCGACGGCAACTGTGACAGCCAGCGATCGGCCGGCGGGCAGCTCGAACAGCCCTGCGACGTATAGAGCTCGATTAGCGCAACGGTGGTCTTGGGGCTCGTGGCCTGGCAAGTGGCGGCGTGGGCAGCGGGCATGGCGGCGAGGGCGGCAATTGCAATCAGATTTCGCATCTAGGTCTCCACAACAAACACCTTGGTCGTGGCACTGGCGGCGTTATTACGATCCGGCCCCTTGGAGCGCGAGAAGCCGATCAAGCGGTGGCATTTAATTTGCTCACGAATCGATCCATGCGTTTTGAAAAAGTTTTGGCTGGCATTTATGTTGGCGTGCTGGCGGCCACGCATGCGCCCTCTGCAACGCCACAAACCATGCAAACCCGCGAGCATGCGGTGCGCGTGGTGACCGTCACGCCAGGACTAGCCAACCCATGGTCGCTCGCGTTTTTGCCCGACGGCCGGATGCTGGTCACCGAGCGCGCCGGGCGCCTGCGCGTGATCGAGAAGGACGGCGCCCTCGATCCGAAACCGGTTGAAGGTTTGCCGCGAGTCGATCCGCAGGGCCAGGGCGGGCTGCTTGACGTCGTGCTGCATCCGAGATTCGCAGATAACGGCTGGATCTATCTGTCTTACGCACAGCGCGATGAAGCGGGCGCCAACGGCACCGAGGTTGCGCGTGGAAAGCTGGGCGGCGAACCGGGCAGCTACCGGCTGCAGCAGGTCGAGACGCTCTTTCGCATGCAGCCGAAGTCGCGTGCCGGGCAGCATTTCGGCTCGCGCATCGTCTTCGATCGCGATGGACTGATGTACGTCACGCTCGGCGACCGCGGCGAGATGAAGCGCGCACAGGATCTCGGCGATCACGCCGGAAAAATCCTGCGTTTGACTGATGACGGCAGGCCGGCGCCGGGCAATCCTTTTGCGAAGGATGCCGGTGCGCGCCCCGAGATTTATTCGTTCGGTAATCGCAACGTGCAGGGGGCGGCGCTGCACCCAACCACCGGCGTGTTGTGGGCTGCCGAGCACGGGCCTCAGGGCGGCGACGAGCTCAACGTGATCAGGGCGGGTGTCAACTACGGCTGGCCGGTGATCACCTACGGCGTCAACTACGGCATTGGCACCAAGATCGGGGAAGGCACGGCGAAGGAGGCAATGGCACAACCGCTGAAGCAGTGGACGCCGTCGCCCGCACTATCCGGCATGGTGTTTTACACCGGCGACAAGTTCCCGAAGTGGCGCGGCGATCTGCTGCTGGGCGCTTTGCGCGGACAGTCGCTGATTCGCGTGCGGCTCGATGGCGAGAAAGCGCTCGAAGATGAGTTCATGCTGCGCGGCCAGCTGCCGCGCATCCGCGATGTGCGTATCGGGCCGGACGGCTTCGTTTACCTGCTCAGCGATCAGTCTGACGGCGCGATGTTGCGGCTCGAGCCCGCGCCATAGCCAGGATACGTTGAAGCCTACAAGCAATAGCGGTCACTCGGTCAGCGCGAGCAGCGCAAACGACGCCAGCCAGTGGGTGCCGACATAGTCGCCATCGCTGGCGGCGGGCAATGACGCTGCCAGGAGCGCTTCGATAGCCGCTTCCGCGGCAGGCTTGAATTCGCGATCGAGCTCGGGTAGCAGCTGCCGCCAGCACCACGCGCGCGATAGGTTCAACCCGTGCAGGTGAACGATCTTCGGGTCGTTCGCATCGGTGACCGCAACGGGTTGCAACCAGTTCGTCAGCGCCTGGGGCGAAGGCCGGTACTGCATCCACCAGTCGGCGAACGAGCAATCATTGACGACGCGCCGCATCAGCGCGGCTTCGACCAGTCCCGCCGACAGAAAATCATCGCCGCCCGGTTCGTAGTCGGCGGGATACTGGCGATCGCGCCCGAACCAGCGATTGGCGCGTTCGACGACCAGCCGGTGCAACGCGCGGTGCTGCACCGCCTTGCAGTAGTCGAGCGCGAACAGCAACGCGAATGCAGAGTTGCCATGCGTGCCGCTGCGGTTCGGATACTGCGCTCGCGGAAGGAAGTCGATGAAGCGATCCGCGATCAGTTGCGCGAGC
>JBGTEW010000344.1:0-3746 GCA_041747615.1 Burkholderiaceae bacterium
GCATCCTTGCATCGGCGGCGCGCGCCACAGGCGATGCCGCCGCGCTGGCTGAAGTGCAGGACTGGCTCTCACGTACCGGGTTGCGCGACGCGCGAGTCGAGCGCTTGCTACGTCGTGGCAAGAGCTGATGCAGCCCCGCGCCCTCAACGTAATACTGAAAGCGGGGCTGACTGCGCTGGCCACCGCCGCTATCGCGCTGGGCAGTCCTGGCGCCGACGCCCACTCAACGAGTACGGCCTATCTCGAAGTCGACTCAACCTCGGCTGCCACGCCCGCGTTGCAATGGCGAATCGCTTTGCGCGATCTCGATGCGCTGCTCGATCTCGACGCCAACTCCGATGGACAATTGGTATGGAGCGAAGTCGCCGATCGTGCGCAGGACATCAGCGCGCTGGCGGCGTCGGGAATCACGATCAAAAGCGACACAAGCAGCTGCGCACTGCGCTTTGCGGCTCCGCGCTATGTACGCATCGCCGATGCCGGCTACGCGCAGCTCGACGCGACCGCGGCGTGCAACGCGAGCGGCTCGATGACGCTCGGCTACCGGCTGTTCGAGGGTGTCGATCCTTCGCATCGGGTGCTGATCAGGATGCAAGGCGTGTCCCAGCCACGCATCGTCGGTCCCGGCGCAACGGTGACGCTCACGGACGCCGGCCCCGCTACCGATGCACCGAGCGGTTTCACTGGATTCCTGTTAAGCGGGATTGCGCACATCGCGGGCGGCTTCGACCACGTGCTGTTCCTGCTGTGCCTGCTGCTGCCCGCCGTGCTGCAACGACGCGACGGCCATTGGGTACCGCGCGAGAATCCGGCCAGCGCTCTGATGGCCGTCGTCTGGATCGCGACCGCGTTCACCGTCGCCCATTCGCTGACGCTGGCGCTGGCGACCTTCGACATCGTGCGCATCGCAGCGAATGTGATCGAGCCGCTGATCGCGCTTACGATCGTCGCAACCGCGCTGAACAACGTGTGGCCATTGGTGACCCGGCGGCTCGCCGTGGTCGCGTTCTTCTTCGGCCTGATTCATGGCTTCGGCTTTGCCGAAGTCCTCGCGCCGCTGTCGTTGCCGCGGAGCGAACTTGGATGGGCACTGCTCGGCTTCAACCTCGGCGTGGAAATCGGGCAGCTCGCGATCGTCGCCGCCGCGTTCGTCGTGCTCGCCGCGCTGCGCCGGTGGGCGGGTTATCCGCGCTGGATTCTCGGGCTCGGCTCAGCGTTGATCGCGATCGTCGCCGCGCTCTGGTTTATCGAGCGCGTGTTCGACGTCGTGATCCTGGGGTTCTGATTACAAAACGTAGCGAGCAGCGTCGAGGTTGCGAGGAGCGCAGGCGTACATGACGTACGCTGAGCACCGCAGACGCAAGATCGGGGCGCAGTAGTTTTGCTAGGCGGGCTGCGGCTGTTCGACCAGGCCGCGCTTAATCAGCAGCGGTTCGACCTTCGCATCGCGCCCACGAAATGCGCGATACGCCGCGCGCGGCTCGATCGTGTTGCCTGACGAGTAGACGTACCTCAGCAATCGTGCCGCCACCGCCGGGTCGAACGGGTTACCTGCCTCGACAAACGCGTCGTAGCCATCGGCGTCGAGGACTTCGGCCCACATGTAAACGTAATAACCCGCCGCGTAGCTTGAACTCGAAAACAGGTGCGCAAAGTGCGGAAGACGGTGCCGCAAAACCATCTCGCGCGGCATGCCCAGGCGTGCGAGCTCATCTCGCTCGAACTCGGTAATATCGACTCCGTCGTCCGGCGCTTGCGCGTGCAGCGCCATGTCGAGCAATGCGCACGCGGTGTATTCGACGGTCTCGAAACCCTGGTTGAAGCGCCGCGCCTTGAGCACGCGCGCAATCAACTCGTCGGGAATTGGAGCCCCGGTGTCGACGTGCCGCGCGTGCTTCTTCAGCACCTCGGGCTCGAGCGCCCAATGTTCGAACAACTGAGACGGCAGCTCGACGAAGTCGCGCAGCACGCGCGTGCCCGACAAGCGTTCGTAGGTCACCTGCGACAGTAGCCCGTGCAAGCCGTGACCGAATTCGTGAAACAGCGTGCGAACATCGTCGAGCGAAAGCAAGGCCGGAGATCCTTGCGCGAAGTTGTTGTTGTTCACTACGATCGGTAGCACGTCGCCATCAATGCGCGACTGCGAGCGATAATGCCCCATCCACGCGCCGCCGCGCTTGGTCGGCCGCGCAAAGTTGTCGTGCAGGAACACGCCGATCGGATACTCGCCGCGCCGCACTTCGTACACGCGAACGTCGGGGTGATACGGCGCTATATCGGGCCGCTTGACGAACTCGATGCCGAACAATCGCTGTGCGCAATCGAGCGCAGCCTCGACCATCCGGTCGAGCGAAAAATACGGCTTAACCATCGCATCATCGATGTCGTAGCGCTCCCGGCGCACCTGCTCTGCGTAGTAGCGCCAGTCCCATGGAGCGATCTCGTCCGGCTCTCCACGCGCGCGCGCAATCGCTCGCAACGCCTCACATTCGACAGCCGCCTTTGCCTTCGCGGGCTCCCAAACCTGGGCGAGCAACTCGGCCACGGCAGCCGGCTTGCCGGCCATGCGGTCGACCAGTGCGTAGTCAGCGAACGTCGAATAACCGTTGAGCCGCGCCTGCTCAGTCCGGAGCTTGAGTATTTCGCGCGCCACCGGCCGGTTGTCGTGCGCGCCATCATTCTCGCCGCGGCCTGTCCAGGCTTTGAACACCTGTTCGCGCAGATCGCGGCGGTCCGAGTGCGTCAAGAACGGCGCCACCAGCGAGCGGCTCAACGTGATCGCCCATGCTTCCGGCTTCCCGCGCTGCTCGGCTGCGGCCTTCGCTGCCTGGCGCACAGCGTCTGGCAAGCCTTTTAAATCGTCATTGTTCAACCACAAACACCATTCAGCCTCATCAGCCAAAACGTTTTGCGCGAAGCTGGTTTGCAACTGCGCGAGCTGCTCGACGATTTTGCTCAGTCTTGCTTTGGCAGCCGACGACAGCCGCGCTCCGGCCAGCACCGAATCCAGATGCACGCGCTCGAGCAGGCGGAGCTGTTCGACGTTCAATCCAAGTTCCGCACGCTTCGCGTGCAACTCCTCGATGCGGGCAAACAATTTTTCGTTCAGCAGGATCGCGATGTCGTGCGCTGCCAGCTTCGGCGCAACGTCGCGCTCGACCGCCTGCAGCGCAGGCGAAGTTTCGGAAGCCGTTAGGTTGAAAAACAATTGCTCGGTGCGCATCAGCAATCGTCCTCTGCGATCGAGCGCAGCGATCGTGTTCTCGAAGGTCGGTGCCTCGCGCGTATTCGCAATGCGATCGATCTCGGCGCGGTGCCGGGTCATCGCTTCTTCGAACGCAGGCGTAAAGTGTTCAGCGCGCACGCGTGTAAACGGCGGCAAGCCGAACGGCTCGTCCCACGGTTGTAACAACGGGTTGTCGCGAGCGGTCTGCATAGAGGCGGCCCAAGTCTTGGACCGGAGACGATACCGAATCGCGTTCTGCTCCGCGAACGGCCGCGTATTCGGCATGCCTGGCGCCGACTTGATAGCAGCTCGATACTCAACTGTGTGACAAATCCTTTCCCGCGTTTCGCTTTGTAAAGCTTCTTTCGGCATCGACAGACGCAACCGCACAGTAGCGTTCGTCGCCGGATTGGGGAGAACGCAATGAAACCAAAGCTCGCGCGCAGTGTTGCGCGGATGGTCTTTGTCGTAGCCACCTCTGTAGGCATCGCATCGTGCGGCGGCGGAGGCGGCGATTCGC
>JBGTEW010000345.1:0-4515 GCA_041747615.1 Burkholderiaceae bacterium
GTGCTTGCCTATGCCGAGCTGCACATCGAACAAGGACCGGTGCTGGAAGCAGAAGGGCTACCGCTCGGTGTCGTAACGGCGATCAATGGCGCCAGCCGCTTCGCGATCGCGATTCAGGGCATGGCGGGCCATGCCGGTACGGTGCCCATGACCTTGCGCCAAGATGCTTTGGCTGCTGCCGCGGAATGCGTACTGGCGATCGAAACTCGGTGCGCGAGCGTGCCGGAGCTCGTGGGAACAGTCGGCAAGCTCGAGACGCTTCCGGGAGCCACGAATGTGATCCCCGGCAACGCATTCTTCACGATCGACATCCGATCGCCGTGCGACGCTGACCGACTCGCCGCGGTCGCCGATGTCGAGCGGTCGATGCACGCGATCTGCGCGCGCCGAAACGTGACGTTAAAGATCGACCCGACACATGAAGGCAATACCACTTCCTGTGCGCCTTGGCTTAAGCAGCAGATCGGACAGGCGATTGCCGCGGAGGGTTTGCCTGTCCGCGAGTTGCCCAGCGGGGCCGGCCACGACGGCATGGCGATCGTCGCGCTCACCGACATCGGTATGCTGTTCGTGCGCTGCAAGGGCGGCATCAGTCATAACCCGGCGGAATCGATCACGCGTGAGGACATCGCGATCGCTGCCCGCGTCTTCCTGCGCTTCATCGAGAACTTCCACCCCGCACAGTAGTCCAGCGCGTGGTCGCGTCGAGCGCTTTCGAGACCGCCTGCCGACAATGGGAGCCGCATCGGTACAGCGGTACGTGGCGTTCTCCCTGGCATCCATTCCAACCGAACGCGTGCGTAGGCAATGACCGATCACCTCAATGACGCAGTGCAAAGGTGGTTAAGCGCACAGCGCGCGAACCAATCGCGGTTTCTAGTGTGGCGTCCACGAAATAACTGGACAATTCATTGCTTCGCTTTTCTCCGACGCGGCAGCGTGCACCCTGGCTGAATGCTTTCCAGTGTTTGTCGACAACGCGAGAGCTTGGTAACGATGGATTCCACGGTGGCCGTCCAGACGAAAGGTTTCGGGTTCTCGTTCCAGGCGGCCAGGAACTCTGCAATCGCTTGCTGCAGGTCAGGCACGCTGGCGAACGAGCCGCGGCGAATGCGCTTGCTCGTCAACTCGCCAAACCAGCGCTCGACCAGGTTCAGCCAACTCGAACTGGTGGGTACATAGTGGCAGACAAAGCGCGGGTGGCGCTTCAGCCAAGCGCGGACGTTGGGGTGCTTGTGCGTACCGTAATTGTCCAGCACCAAATGCAAGCGAATCTCTCCGGGGAATTCGTGGTCCAGACGACGCAGAAAGCGCAAGAACTCTTGGTGCCGATGCCGTTCGTAGCATTGTCCAACCACGCGTCCTTGCAAGACTTCGAGCGCGGCAAACAAGGTGGTCGTTCCGTTGCGCTTGTAGTCGTGCGTCATGGTGCCGCAGCGGTCCTTTTTCATGGGCAGGCCCGGCTGCGTGCGATCCAGCGCCTGAATCTGCGTCTTCTCGTCCACACACAGCACCAGCGCCTGTTGCGGCGGATTCAGATACAAGCCCACTACATCTGTCAATTTCTCCAGAAACTTGGCGTCGCGCGACAGCTTGAACGTCTTGTCCCGATGCGGCTGCAGGTGATGGCTTTGCCAGATATTGTGGATGGTCGACTTGCTCACCCCCTGAGCCTCGGCCAGCCCCCGACAACTCCACTGCGTCATGCCTTTCGGCTTGGTAGTGAGCGTCGCCGAGACGATGGCCGCGATCTTGCGTCGCCCGTAGCTTGGCTTGCGGCCCCGTCCCGCAGCTACTTCCCACATAGTGTCCAACCCCTGTTCGGCAAAGCGTTCGCGCCACAGCGTCACCGTCTTGCGATTTATCGCCAAACTGCGGGCGATCGCGTTGTCCGACTGGCCTTCGGCCGCCGCCAACACGATTCGACTCCTCAGCGCCACTTGCTGCGGCGTACCGAAGGCCGACACCCACTGCCGCAGCTGCTGTGCATCTGCTTCTTGGAGTTGCAATGCGGGTGTTGATCGCGGCACTCTCTCAGCATAGTAAAGCCCTGACCTGTTGTCCAGTTATTTGTTGGACATTACACTAGTTGGTGAGCGCTTTGAGCGCAGCGCCAATCTCGCTCCGTCGTGTCTTTCATCGAAGTAGAGCTGCACGGCGGCCCGTTCGACATGAGCGGCAACCCACGGCGCTGCCGACCTTGACGAAGCGCGCCAGGTTGACCCGCCGTGGGATGTCCGCTCGATGGAGGGGTTAGGCGTCATTGTCGCGGCGCGCGGGTGTTGCGTTTCATGAAGTGCGCAACGGTCGCTTTGACGCTTGCATCCACGGCGAGCGAAAAGTGATCTGTGCCTGCAACCTCAAGGTACTCCCCATGGCCGAGAGCCTGCGCTAGGCGTGGGCCACGACCAAGGACCATGTCGTTCTGACCGCTAACGACAAGTGTTGGGATCGTGATTGCGGAAGCTTCTGTCGTTGATAGTGGTGCATAGCTTGCTTGTGCAAGTGCTCGCAAGGCCTGCTTGTCACCAGCGGTTGCAGCGACAAAGTTCCAATAGGCCGAAAGATGCTTTGGAAGATCGCGCGGGTACTCGGTTCTGTCCAGTACGACTGTCAAGGCCGGGAGAATGCGGCAGAACGTGTGTTGTAGATGCCCAATCAATCCGTCCCCCGTGGCGACTAGTGCGGCTCTGTCAAATCGATCGGGCGCTACTCGCATCAGGTGCAGTGCAACCGCAGTTCCTATTGAGTAGGCAACTAGTGACGCGCGCGGCAGCACCAGTTGGTCAAGGACGGCGAGGACATCGCTGGCAAGGTTAGCCGTGCCATACGACTCGGCGTCATGCGGCTTGCCACTTTTGCCGTGTCCACGGAAGTCGAGGCCGATCACCTGTGGCCCACTGTCGTTCAGTGGTTCGATCCAACCGTAGTCCGCATAGTTGTGTTTGAAGCTCACGGTGCCTCCATGGAGGAGGACGACCGGGTGTCCGTTTCCGTGTATCTCATAATGAATTCGAACACTACGGTTCTCAAGATAAGGCACGATGAACTCTTGGCGCGGAAGCAAGCGAGGGCGGGGGTCTTCCGACGGAAGACCAGCGATACTTCGCCCCCACGCACGTAGGGCTGACGCAGCCAGTGGGGCTAATCAACAAGCTTGCCTCCAAATGCGACTCTGCCGCGACCGGGTGGCGCGTATTCGACGTGAACTCGCTCGACCGCGCGACCGAAGCAAGATGCTACGGCGCCGGATAGTGCTCGGGCTTCTCCGGCACGTGCTGAAACTATTGGCCAGTTTGCATGAAGCACGGTTACGAACACTGGCAGTTCAGCGCCTTCGATTGGCGCACCGTTCTCCGCGTAGTCTTCTTCCGAAATCTTCGCAATCCGGACCCAGACTCGGCCGGGTCCGGCATTCAGCACATCGGCAATAGCCTTGGCGAGTGCTTGAGTCATGCCGGCTGACACGCTGTGCGAACTTGCGACAACCGGGCGAATATCGATGATGGGCATTTGCGAGGCCTTGTATATTGAAATCGAGCGACTTGTAGTGATCGCTGTGAACGGCGGAAACTATGGTTTCTCCGGGGAGGCCGCTGTGGCCTTAAGGATTGGGCCTTGGACGTCAGATCGGCCCCCGCCTTCGCTTGACAGCAAAGAGAGTATCTAACGTATCAAGCTAACCGGCGGGTCGCGCCGACGCTCGCCAAGTTGAAGCCACGTACTGGCCCATCCGGTTGAGCGCAGGGTTGGGCCCCGGCGCCACTTCAGGCGAGCACCTGGCGGCCGGCCGCGATCTTGAACGCAACAGGAATTTGGATACCACCATCCTTGGCATATGTTTGCACTAGGCGATCGAACGTCGTCCGAATGCGATCTCGCACTTCCTTTGGCTGACGGCGAATGCCGATCGACGTCCTCACCGTCCCGCCGAGGATTCCGTTCCACAACTCCTCCGCGCTTCCCAGTCGATGGACGAAGGTGTATGCCTGTATCGCCACCTGCGACAATCCGACGGATCGCAAGAGTGCCGACAATTCTTGATCGTCCGAAAAGCGGAACATCGGTGGACCTATTGGGAGATCTGCCGGCGGGCTCGCGTGGACCTCATTCACAGCGTCAAAGAAGATCCCATTCAGGCGATGGCGAGCTGGTACGTCCCACCACGAGAGTGCGACAACTCCGTGCGGCGCGAGTACTCGTGCGAATTCACGAACGGCCCGCTCAGGCCGCGGGAAGTGCCCGATCCCGAAATTGCTCACGACTGCGTCGAACGATTGGTCGGGGAATGGAAGGTTCTCCGCATCGCCTTGACGAAAGTCAAGTCCGGGATACTGGGCCGCGGCCATTGCAACCATGCGCGGCGCGAGATCAACGCCGACGACTGGTGAAGCGCCGCGTCGGGCAGCTCGCGACGCGAGCACACCAGGACCAGTCGCGACATCCAAGACGCGAGCGTTCGCATCCACCGAAGCCGCGTCGAGCAAAGGTTCGATCGCATAGCCAGTCACTTGC
>JBGTEW010000346.1:0-2396 GCA_041747615.1 Burkholderiaceae bacterium
CGGATGCTCGTCCTCGGCTACGTCTTCGCGATCCGGTCCGAGCGCGCGCTGTGCCGCGAAGTTCAGGTGAACCTCGCTTATCGCTGGTTCTGTAGCTTGAGCATCGAGGATCGCATTCCCGATCACTCGGCCTTCACACGAGCCCGTAACGAGCGCTTCCGCGACGGCCACGTCTTTCGCCGCGTGTTCGAGCGTGTCGTGACGACATGCATGTTTGCCGGTCTCGTCGGTGGCACGGGCTTTGCCGTGGACGCAAGTCTGATCGCGGCCGATGCCAACAAGTGCCGCTCGACGCCGGGCAATGAATGGAGCCACGATATCGATCCCGATGCCGTCGGCCGCGCGGTGCAGGACTATCTCAATGCGCTCGACGATCCGGCCTGGGGTGCGGCGACGGATGTGACACCGAAGTTCGTGGCACCGGCAGACCCGGCGGCGCAGTGGACGGGCGCACTCCGGAACGCTGCGTTCTTCGCTTACGCCGATAACTATCTGATCGATGTCGAGCACGGCATTGTCGTCGATGTCGAGGCCTCACGCGCCATCCGCCAGTCGGAGGTCGGTGCCTCACAGACCATGATCGAGCGGACCGAAGCGTGCTTCGGCTTGAAGCCCGATTGGCTCGTTGCCGACACGGCCTACGGCTCTGCAGGGAACCTCGGCTGGCTGGTCGAGGATAAGGACATCGCACCGCACATTCCCGTCATCGACAAGTCGAAACGGGATGATGGCAGCTTCAGTCGCGAGGACTTCATCTACGATACCGAGCGCGATTGCTACGTCTGCCCGGCCGGCGCTGACCTCGCTACCAGCGGGCGCCTGCGCGACGATGGCATGTACGCGTATCTGGCGAGCGTCAATGACTGCCGCACCTGTCCACTCAAGTCGCGATGCTGCCCGAAGACGCCGCAGCGCAAGGTCACCCGCAGCAAACACGAGGCCGCACGTGACGTCGCCCGCGCCATCGCCAAGACGACGGCCTACGAGGTGACGCGACGCTTGCGCAAGAAGGTCGAGATGCTGTTTGCGCATTTGAAGCGCATTCTGCGGCTCAATCGGCTTCGGCTGCGTGGACCCAACGGCGCTCAGTTCGAGTTCACCCTCGCGGCCACCGCCCAAAACTTGCGCCGCCTGGCCAAGCTCACGGCGCGCGCGCCGCCAGCGCCAGACGGCGCGTGCGTTGCGTGAGTGTCCTGTGCAGTTGCGTCCCGAGGATGACGTTGGTATCGCGTCACGAGGTTGCCGCTCAATGCGAGCGCGCTGCCATCAATGCCCTGACGTCGCGCTGAAAAACCGCATCAAACGATCGAAGCACTCGGATGGGCGACTTTCACAACAACATCGGCCCTGAACAGACCTGCAGGATTGCCGGCCATCCGCTGCCGAATTCGAAGCAGCCTAAGACGGCGCATACCTGAGGAAGGGAAGCACCTGCACCCGCGAACCACGGCCGGCCCGCGCTGAAAGAGCGCTCGCATCACATAACTTGACTAAACGGCATCAATCGAACGGCTCGTTTCGGCGGGCTTTTTTATGGGGGATTATGCAGCGCGGTGAACCCGATCTTGAGGCACTTCGATAGGCCGCCCGAGTAACGCTTTACCTCAGCCTTGCCTCTGCGCGTGAGATCCCCCGCCGACAGAGGATGCAGACAGCGCGACTCCGTCAACTGTCGTTGTAGGCACCGAGCGTATGCGCCGGTGCCGAGCTTGCTTGCGCGCGCGCATCTCGCGGGCCAGGGCGGCACCCGAAACCAGCAGGGCCGCTGCTCCAGCCGTCGTTACCCAACTTTCGACCACGGCATCATGTCCCGTGGCTATCACGAGCGCACCACCCACGACCGATAGAACTACGCCCAGACAGAACACCTCAAGAGAATTGCGGCCAGCGTCGGAGAACGCGCGCGCTAGACGGGTCTTGAGCCAAGCCGCTCTCGGCGGGATCAAGACCAGCAGCAGGTAGCCGAACGCTATGAAGTGAAGCAGGCGCGCCGGCCCGAGCGTCGTCTTCACCATCAGCGCTCCATAGGGCTCAAGGGCGATCGGCGCGGCACCAAGGTACAGCGGCCAGCGGGTCCACGGTGCACGCAAGACGACGGACGCAATCAGGATCAGCAATGCGAGCGCGATCAGAACACCAGATGGCCGGAGCTGGTGTCGCTGTGACTTTATCGCAGCCGCCATTCCCAACGCCATCAGGAACTGCCAAGCGAGCGGATTGAAATGCCATCCCTCTCCCGATGCAGTGGGCAAGTTCAAAGGCACGAACTGCACAAATAGCCAAGGCAATGCAGACGACGCAAGTCCGAGTGGAATGCTTTTCGAGAGCAAAGCGTAAAGCAGGGGAAAGATCGCGAGCAGCACGACGTAGAGAGGGAGAATGTCGAAGAAGGTGGG
>JBGTEW010000347.1:0-25601 GCA_041747615.1 Burkholderiaceae bacterium
GCTCGGCTTCGGCGTGGCGCCACAAAATGAGCTCCATTTAAGTTTCGCCCACGCTGGCCGCCAATGCGATCAGCAGCTCACGTTGCGCCGATCTGCCGCGGGCGCCGGCGCGCGGCGCCCGGTAATTGCCGTCGGCACCCAGGGTCCAGGCATCCTGCGTATCTTCGAGATACGGCGTCAGTCCCTCATCGATCACGCGCTTGCGAAGCTTGGGATTCAGCACCGGCCAGGCGATCTCAATCCGTCGAAACAAGTTCCGGCCCATCCAGTCCGCGCTCGATAGATACACCTTTGGAGCGCCTCCGTTACGAAAGCAATAGATACGATGGTGCTCGAGAAAACGCCCGACGATCGAGCGCACGCGAATGTTGTCGGACAAGCCCTTCACGCCTGCCCGCAACGCACAGGCGCCGCGGACGATCAGATCGATCTTGACTCCGGCCTGCGAGGCGTCGTACAGCGCATTGATCGTTGCCTCGTCGGTGAGAGCGTTCATCTTCGCGATCACGCGCGCGGGCTTGCCCTGCCCTGCGATCGTCACTTCGTTAGCCAGGGCGCGCAACAAATTTCGATGCAGCGTAAACGGGGCCATCCACAGGTGCTTCAGCCGTTCGACCTTGGTCAGGCTCGTCATGTGCAAAAACGCCTTTTCCATGTCGCTGCAAATTTCGGAGTGCGTGGTCAGCATGCCGAAATCCGTATACAGCTTGGTCGTTGCGGAGTGGTAGTTTCCGGTCCCGAGATGCGCATAGCGCACCAGTGCCGGACGACCCCGGACTTCCTCACGCCGCAATACCAGCGTCATCTTTCCGTGAGTCTTGAGCCCGACCACGCCATAGACGACCTGCGCGCCCACTGCTTCGAGTCGCTCCGCCAAGTTTATGTTCGCCTCTTCGTCGAAGCGCGCCTTCAGCTCCACGATTGCGGTGATTTCCTTGCCGCGCCGAGCCGCATCTTCGAGGATGTCCACCATCACCGAACTGATCCCGGTGCGATACAGCGTCATCCGGATCGCGACGACTTTCGTATCGGTCGCCGCCTGCCGCAGGAACTCGATCACCGGCTCGAAGCTTTCGAACGGGTGATGCAGCAGGATGTCTGTCTGCTTCATTGCCTCGAACATGTCAGAGCCCTGCGCCAGCTTGCGCGGCCAGGCCGGGGCGAACGGCGGCCAGCGCAGGTTCGGCAGCGTCAGGAGGTCGACCAGCTGATCGAGACGCACCAGGTTCACGGGCCCATCGACCTGAAACACGGCTGCACTCGGTAGCTGAAACTGTTCCTGCAGCAACTGCTGCAGCGGAAGCGGACAAGTCCGCAGGATTTCGAGCCGCACGGCGTTTCCGAAGTGACGCTGCGTCAGCTCCATTCGCATTGCCTGACGAAGGTTGTGCACCTCGCGTTCGTCGACCGTCAGATCCGAATCGCGTGTCACGCGAAATTGTGAGAACCCGCTGATCTCACGCCCCGGGAACAGGTCCTGCAGGTGCGCACGGATCGCCGACGTCAGCAACACGAACGCCTGCTTGCCCGGCGCCAGCTTGCTGGGTAGCGGAATCACCCTTGGCAGCACGCGGGGTACCTTGAGAATCGCGATCGCCGAAGGGCGTCCGAAGGCGTCCTTTCCTTCGAGCTGAATGATGAAGTTCAGCGACTTGTTCAGAACCTGCGGAAACGGATGCGACGGGTCGAGCCCGATCGGCGCCAGCAGCGGTTTGACCTCGCGCTGAAAATAATCGCGCAACCATGCACGCTGCTCGGTCGTGCGCTGCGCATGATTGATGATCACAATGTTCTGGCGCGCCAGTGCGGGCATGATCGTATGGTTGTACAGCTCGTACTGCTGCGCGACGAGGCGGTGTGCGCGCTCGAGCACGGTCGAATACACGCTCGCGGGCAGGGCAACGGAACCGGATGGAACCCCTTCCGTCAAATCCGAGACGCGCACCTCGAAAAACTCGTCGAGGTTGGACGAGACGATGCAGATGTATCGCAGCTGCTCGGCCAGAGGAACGGTGGCGCGCTCAGCCATCGCCAGTACGCGTTCATTGAACGCCAGCAGTGAGAGCTCCCGGTTCAGGTAAGACTCCGGCAGACCAGTCAATGGCGTCTCTCGTCTCGCGCGGCGTTTTGGGTGTTTGCGGTGGTGAGGACGAACCATAGTGATCCACGATGACAGGTCAATGACAGTGGTTCAAGTCCACGCTACCACGATCAATGCTTGTAAGTATGCGCTCACATCACGATGTCGGAGTTAAACCCGACCGATCTTGTCGGGATTGAACTCCGATGCGGCAGCTCCCTCTAAGGTTTAGCACTCGGTAGCTCCGACTGCTAAGCTAAACGAACTGGAGATAAATACGTGGCACGAAACAGCAAATCTGCGGGCGCCCTCGTTCCGGTCAGTGCACAAGCGTTTGCACTTAACCCCGGGAGCCTGGGAAGCATTGATGCGTACATTCAGGCGGTCAATCGGGTGCCGATGTTGACACCCGAGGAGGAGCTTCGCCTGGCGCGCGACCTGCGCGACAACGACAACTTGGACTCGGCCGGGCGCCTGGTGATGTCGCACCTGCGGCTGGTGGTTGCCGTCGCGCGCAACTACCTTGGCTACGGCCTGTCGCATGCCGATCTGATTCAGGAAGGCAATATTGGCCTGATGAAGGCGGTCAAGCGTTTCGACCCCGAGCGCGGAGTTCGGCTCGTCTCGTTCGCGCTGCACTGGATCAGGGCCGAGATTCACGAGTTCGTGCTGAAAAACTGGAGGCTGGTCAAGGTCGCGACGACCAAGGCGCAGCGCAAGCTGTTTTTCAACCTGCGCAGCATGAAGCAGGGCATTGGGACGATGTCGCAGGAGCAGGTCGGCGATATCGCGCAAAAGCTCAACGTCAAGCGCGAAGAAGTGTCGGAGATGGAGACGCGACTGACCGGCGGCGACATCGCGCTCGAGGGCCGGATCGACGATGGCGAAGAGGAATTTGCACCGATCGCTTACCTGGCAGATGCCGATTCGGAGCCGACGCAGGTTCTGCAGCGGCGCGAATACGATCTGCTGCAAACGGAAGGCGTACGCGAGGCGCTCGAAGAACTCGATCCGCGCAGTCGCCGCATCGTCGAAGCGCGCTGGCTGAACGAGGACGGCGATGGCAAGGTCGGGACTTCGACGCTGCACGACCTCGCCCAGGAATTCGGGGTGTCGGCGGAACGAATTCGCCAGATCGAAGCCAAAGCATTGCAGAAGATGCGAGGCACGATGGCTGAGTACGCGTAGTACTAACCCTAGCGAACCGCAGCTTCTGGTTGGTTGGTTGAAGCAAGGTCCGCCTCTGTTCCTCCCCTCTCCTCCGATGAGGCGGATGCTCAAGCCCCGGTACCCCCGGGGCTTTTTTTGCAATGACAATACGGTGGATTGCGCATACGGCGCCCGCAAGTTGCCTGAGCACGTCAGGCAGTGCGCGCTCGATTGCGGGCAAGGTCGCGCTGGGCGAGTGCGCGGTTGATGCCGCACTGACGAAGCGCGCCTATCAGTTGAGAGGCGCTGAATGCAGCGCCGGTCGCGTGCACTCGCTGGGAACATGGCGCGACGCGAACGTCCGCGCGCAGCTTTGCGGCGCACTTGGTTCACCGCTCGCCGCGGCTTTGCGAGCCCATTTCGAGTGGTACCAGTGCCGCGGGGCCTTTTTTCACAACGACGCCCACTTCGATGTGCGTCTCTTCGGAATCTGGTGCATCTTCGGCCCGCAGGCCGAACTCGCTCTTCCCCGGGTGAAACTCCGACTGCCCGCGGGGCCGGGCAGCATCGCCATTTTCGACCCGTTCGAAGTGCACGGTGTCCTGGCGCCCGGTCGCGCCACTTATTCGTCGGACGACTATAAAAACACAGAGGCCAGCGTGTTCCTCGGGTTTGAGCTCGACATCACGCCGCCCGTTGCCGACGCTTTCGGCATAACACCCGGCGTGCAGGGTCGTGTCATCTCGAGCCGGACACGGATCGCTTCCGACAGCGGCGCAATCGAGCTGGACTAACCGAGCAGCCGTTTCAAGTCGGCGACGATCGGCTCGACTTTCTCGCCGTGGCGCACCAGCAGCCGTATCCTTCCCTCAGTATCGATCACGTAGGTACCTGCGGTGTGGTCGACCGAATAGGAGGTGGCCGTCTTGCCGGCAGTCTTCTGATAAAACACCTTGAACTCCTTGGCGGTGGCGGCGGTCTGGTCGGCCGATCCATACAACCCGACGAAGCTCGGATCGAACGACGGTACATAGCGCGCCAGCACACTCTGCGTATCGCGCTCAGGATCGACGGTAATGAATACGACCTGCAGCCGGTCGCCGTCCCGGCCCAACTGCTTTTTCACCTGGGCCATATCCGCCAGCGTCGTCGGACACACGTCCGGGCAATGAGTGAATCCGAAAAAGACCGCGACCAGCTTGCCGCGATAGTCAGCCAATGTTCGCTTGTGACCGGTGTGATCGGTCAGCGCGAAATCGCGGGCATAGTTGGCCCCGGTGATATCGATGCTGTTGAACTTCTGGACCCCGCCGCCGCATCCTGCCAGCAGCAGCAGCATGACCACCACCAGCCATCGGCCGATCATGCAAACTTGTCGACAAGCAGTGCCGCAAAGAGCGCCGCCAGGTAAACGATCGAGTAGCTGAACGTTGCGCGCGCCAATCTATCGCTGTAGTTGCGATACAAGCGCCATGCATAGCCGATGAAAATCGCGCCGAGAACAAGAGCCGCCAGCAGATACAGCACACCCGCCATGCGGACTGCATATGGCAACGTGGTGACAGCGAGCAGGACCACGGTGTACAGCAGTATGTGCAGCCGGGTCAGGAGCACGCCGTGCGTGATCGGAAGCATTGGCAGTCCTGACTTGCGGTAGTCGTCCAATCGATACAGCGCAAGCGCCCAGAAGTGCGGCGGCGTCCAGACGAAGATAATCAATGCCAGCAGCCATGCTTCGGCGGGCGCGCTGTTGGTCATCGCCGCCCAGCCGAGAACCGGCGGCATCGCGCCGCTCATGCCGCCGATGACGATATTCTGCGGTGTATACGGTTTCAGCAACACGGTGTAGACGAGTGCGTAGCCGAGGAAAGTTGCAAAGGTCAGCCACATCGTCAGCGGATTCACGAAGGTGTACAGAATCCACATGCCGATGCCGCCGATCAGTCCCGAAAACACGATGGCCTGCAGCGGTGACAGATCTCCACGCGGCAGCGGACGCATGCGCGTGCGCGCCATTTTCCCATCGATGTGCTTTTCGATCAGCGAGTTGACGGCAAAGGCGGCGCCAGCAAGCAGCCAGATGCCGAGCGTCGCAATCAGCACCAGCCGCCACGGCGGCAAGTCGGACGTCGACAGGAACATTCCGATCACAGCACAGAAAATGGCGAGCTGAGTAACGCGCGGCTTGGTCAGCGCCCAGTACTGAGCGAAAAGATGCGCTGCGCCGTGTTCGGTGGCGCTGCGAAGTTCGGTGCTCGTGTTGACGGTCATGCAGAAGTCCAAAAATCGGCTGGAGGAATCAAGCCAGCCGGCTAAAATGGCTAGCCTGCATCAAGTCAGGTATGCCTGCTATTAAAACAAGGTGGAGACAACTCATGAAGATGCTAAGGCATTACTTTATCAGCGACAACCTGGACGACCTCGAAGTTTTCGAAGAGCAACTGGAAGCCGCCGGCATCTCCGCTCCGCAGATACACGTCCTCAGCCGGAGTGATGCCGAGGTTGAACAGCATCATCATTTGCACGAGGTTCAGTCCTTCATGAAGAACGACATTGTCCACTCGACCGTCCGGGGGGCAGTGGTCGGCGTCTGCGCGTTCGTGCTGGTGCTTGCGATCGCGTACTTTGCCGGCTGGACCGAATCAGCGGTGGGCTGGATGCCCTTCATTTTTCTCGCTGTGGTCATGCTCGGCTTCTGCACGTGGGAGGGTGGATTGCGTGGAATCCAGGAACCCAACCACGACTTT
This sequence comes from Burkholderiaceae bacterium, assembly GCA_041747615.1. Lineage (GTDB taxonomy): Bacteria > Pseudomonadota > Gammaproteobacteria > Burkholderiales > Burkholderiaceae_F > JACCZX01. The sequence continues at coordinate 5,977 of JBGTEW010000347.1, forward strand.
GCCCGGTTCGAGCAGGCTCTGCGAGATGGCAAACATATCTTCTTCATCGATCTCGAACCGCAGCAGGAGGCAATTCTGGACGAAGTGCTGAAGTCGCACCCGCAAGTGGAGCTGGCCGGCACCGGATCAGCCGCCCCACACTGGATCATTGCCTTGCAGCAGAAGGGCGTCATGATTCGTCACAGCTAGTGATGAACAAGACAGCTGTCAAATTCGGCCTGATGACGATAACGGTCGGGCTGGTCGCGACGCTTGCTGCGTTTTGGGTCGCTGCGATTTATCGGGAACACGATTCCCGCGCTGCGCTGCTGCCGGATCAGGTCATCACGCTGTTCTCTGACCCGAAACCGCTGGAGCCTTTTACCCTCACGGATCATCGGAATCGAGTATTCGACCTCGCAAGCCTGAAAGGCAAATGGACGTTTCTGTTTTTCGGCTTCACGCATTGCCCCGATATCTGTCCGACGACCATGGCCGTGCTGGCTCGCGCGCGTGAGGACATCGCCAGGCAAACGAGTGCCGACGATGTCCAGTTCGTTTTTGTGTCGGTAGATCCGAATCGCGATACCGCCAACAAGCTTCGGCAGTACGTGGGCTACTTCGATTCGAGCTTCCTCGGCGCGAGCGGTGACAACTCGCAGATCGCAGACCTTGCAGGTCAGCTGGGCGCCGCGTACCGGGTTGCGGCGGCTACGCCGATAATGGAGAACTACCCCGTCTTTCACAGTACGGCAATATTTCTGCTGGATCCGCGGGCTCGGTATCACGCCGTTTTTACGCCGCCCCATGACGCGGAATCGATCAGCAGGCGTTTCAAGGTCGTACGGACGCTTGAAACAGGTAACGCGACGTGAAACGGCGAAGCTCTGCCGTCTTTAGTCTGCTCATCGCGCTGATCCTCGGTGTCGCCTGGGGTGATCAGACCGCCGTCGTCGTACGCAACGCCTGGATCAGGGAATCACCACCCGGCGTAACCATGATGGCCGGATACATGGAGCTGCGGAACACGACGTCGCGGCCTCAGGCTCTGGTGGCGGCGAGCAGTTCAGCGTTCGCGGATGTGACGATTCATCGCACCGTAGTCAAAGATGGGATGGCAGGCATGGTGCCTGCGCCGCAGGTCGAGCTTGCTCCGAACTCCACCCTAATGTTCGCACCGGGAAGCTGGCATCTGATGCTGATGGACCCCAAGCGAACAATGCGCGCCGGAGACCCAGTGGTTATCCACCTGAAATTCCGTGGCAACCGCGTGGTACCTGTGACCTTCGAAGTCCGTAAGTAAACCAGCCGCCTACTTCGAGCGTGCCACCATGTAGTCAACGGCGGCCTTGACTTCGGCGGTGCTCAGCGCTGGATTGCCGCCTTTGGCCGGCATCGTTCCCGCACCGTTGACGGCGCTGGTGTACAGAGTGTCGATTCCCTTCGCGATGCGCACCGCCCACTGCCCCTTGTCTTCGAGCTTCGGCGCGCCAGCAAGGCCGGCACCATGGCAGACGACGCAGCTTGCCTGGTAGATCTGCTGCCCGTCCCGACTAGCCGACGGCGCCGCTACCCCCTTGTTCATTGCCTCGGGCCGAGCTTCAACGGAAGCAACGGCCACCTCACCGACGTGCTTGATCCGATCCGCCACGCTCAAACCGGTTTTCAGCAGCGCGCTGCGATCTTGTTGAACGCGCGCTGGGATGCTGCGGTGGTGAACCACCAAGATGAAGATAAACACCATCAGCACTGCGCTGATCCCGAGTATCAGCGCAGTGTTTATCCAATGGCGTTTGGTCATCAATGGCTACGCTCGAACAGGTCGGTGAAGAAAAAGACGCCGCGCGTGAAGAACGTGTAGTCGGCCTCCAGCGCGCCGATCCCCAGCAGTACCAGCAATAACAGCGGCGGCACCAGAATCGCATACATCAACGCCAGCCGCTCCCACATCATGTGCATGAAAACGGCCACGATCAGGCCGGCCTTCAGCAACATGAAGACGATGATCAGAAACCATCTTAGGTAACCGTGGAACTGAAAGTAGTCAACCAGGTACGACGCCGCACTGAGAACGAACAGCAAACCCCAGATTTTGAAATACACGCCGATCGGATGCTGTTGCCCTTCGACGTGTGTCACGCCGGCCGTGTGTTGCTGCCCTTCACTGTGCGCCACGCTGTCTCCTACCAAAGATAGAAGAATGCAAAGATGAACACCCACACCAGATCGACGAAGTGCCAGTAAAGACCCATCGTCTCGACGATTTCGTAGTTCCCCTTCCGGCCGGTCAGGAAGCCCGGGGTCTGGCGGTCAAGGTCTCCCCGCAGAACCTTGATGGCAACGATGACAAGGAATATCACGCCGATCGTCACGTGAGTGCCGTGAAACCCCGTGATCATGAAAAAGGTCGAGCCGAACTGAGCCGCACCCATCGGGTTGCCCCACGGGCGGACCCCATCCGCAATCAGTTTGCTCCACTCGAACGCCTGCATTCCGACGAAGGAAGCGCCCAGCGCGGCCGTAACGATCAGCAGGATGAAAGTCATTCTCCTGTTTTTTTCGTAGCCGAACTTGACCGCCATTGCCATCGTGCCGCTGCTGCTGATCAGAATGAACGTCATGATGGCGATCAGGACCAGCGGGATGCTCTTGCCGAAGATCGTCAGCGCAAAGACCTCGCTGGCGTTGGGCCACGGCTCCGTGGTGGACATTCGCACGTTCATGTACGAGATCAGGAAGGCGCCAAAGATGAACGTGTCGCTGACCAGGAAGATCCACATCATGGCTTTGCCCCATGGGACCTTCTTGAACGCGCGCTGGTCGGAAGACCAGTCGGCAACGATGCCCTGCAAGCCTTCGGGCAGCGCAACGGGCTCTACGGTGTCGGTCGGAATGGCTTGCGTCACGGACTTGGCCTGATCATCTGAATCCGCAGAGCTTCAACAGAATATCCAGATTATTCCCGGTAAACAGCAGACCGAAAAGGACCAGCCAAACCAGAAGCAGGAAGTGCCAGTAAGTCGTGCACAGTTCCACACTCTGCCTGACTTTCACCCCGTCAAAATCGCCCCACACTTTGCTGGCGGTCCTGCCCCAGGCCACCAACCCTCCCAGCAGGTGCAGGCCGTGCAATCCTGTGATCAGATAAAAGAATGCGATCGCGGGATTCGTGACTTCAAAGTAGACCATCGTGCCAAGTTGCTGCCACGCCAGTATCTGCCCGAACAGAAAGACCACGGTGAAAGCGCCGCCTGCAAGCAGGCCGATCCGCATCTGATCGATTCGGCCTCGGCGTATCGAGTATTGCGCCCATTGCAACGCGACACTGGCCAGAATCAGTGCAAATGTATTTGCCCATAACAGCCTCAGCTGAGGAGCGGGACGCCAGTCCTCGTAGGTCATCCGCCCGCCGTAGGCGATCAGCAAAAGAAGGAACAGGACGGTGACCACCGCCAAAAATACCCTCAGAGCGAGTTTCTTCGCCAGCGCCGACGATGCGGCCCCGGCATAAAGATCATCGAGCTTGCCCTGCTCGGTCGCCCACGGCTTGGCCATCAACTGATCAAGGATGCTCATGTCGCCGGACTCGTGACCAGGGGCGCGTTGCCCTTATCCTGCTTGACCTCTCGCGGCGGAACGTTCTGCGGGATGAAGTCCTCAGCGGCCCCCGGTACGCTGTAGTCGTAGGCCCACCGGTAGACAACCGGCAATTCCGGACCGAAGTTTCCATGCTTTGGCGGGGTGTCCGGGGTTTGCCACTCCAGCGTAGTAGCGCGCCAGGGGTTGGGACCCGATGGTTTGCCTTTGAAGTAGCTCCAGATCAGGTTGTATAGAAACACGAACTGGAAGGCGCCGACGATCAGCGCCGCTAAGGTGATCCCGACGTTCAACGAATGCGCGGACTCCGGGATGAAGTCGGTTCCTCCGACCGAGTAGTAGCGGCGCGGCACCCCCAGAAAGCCCAGGTAATGCATCGGCAGGTAGATCGCGTAGGTCCCGAGGAAAGTGGACCAGAAGTGAATCTTGCCCAACGTATCGTCGAGCATGCGCCCGGTGATCTTCGGGTACCAGTGGTAGATCGCCCCGAACACCACCATGATCGGCGCCACGGCCATCACCATATGGAAGTGCGCCACGACGAACATCGTGTCCGAGAGCGGCACGCTGACGGTGACGTTCCCCAGGAACAGACCCGTCAACCCGCCGTGGATGAACGCAAAGATAAATCCGATCGCAAACAACATCGGCACCGTCAGCTGGATATTGCCGTGCCACAGGGTCAGCACCCAGTTGTAGACCTTGATGGCCGTCGGAACGGCGATGATCAGCGTGGTGGTGGCGAAGAAAAAACCGAAGTACGGGTTCATTCCGCTGACATACATATGGTGCGCCCACACAACGAAACTGAGCCCGCCGATCGCCAATATCGCCCACACCATCATCCGGTAGCCGAAGATGTTCTTTCTCGCGTGCACGCTGAGCAGATCGGAGACGATCCCGAACGCCGGCAGCGCAACGATGTAGACCTCGGGATGGCCGAAAAACCAGAACAGGTGCTGGAACAGCAACGGACTGCCCCCCTCGTGCTCGCTCTGCTGTCCCATCGATACGAGGGCGGGCATGAAGAAACTCGTACCGAGCGTCAGGTCCAGAATCATCATGATCGCGCTGACGAACAAGGCGGGAAAGGCGAGCAGCGCTAGAACGGTCGCCATAAAAATGCCCCATATCGTCAGGGGCAAACGCATCATCGTCATGCCTCGCGTGCGTGCCTGCAGCACCGTCACGACGTAGTTCAAGCCACCCATCGTGAACCCGATGATGAAAAACGCGAGCGAAACGAGCATCAAAATGATGCCCCAGGTCGCGCCTGGAGTGCCCTGCAGGATCGCCTGCGGCGGATACAGGGTCCAGCCCGCACCGGTCGCTCCACCGGGAACGAAGAAGCTCGCCACCAGCAGCAGCACGGCGAACAGGTAGACCCAGTAACTCACCATATTGACGTAAGGGAAAACCATGTCGCGCGCGCCCACCATCAAAGGGATCAGGTAGTTGCCGAAGCCTCCAAGGAACAACGCAGTCAGCAGGTAGATCACCATGATCATCCCGTGCAGGGTGACGAACTGCAGGTAATTGCTTGGATCGATGAAGGAGAACTGGTCCGGAAATCCGAGTTGCAGCCGCATCAGCCACGACATCACCAACGCCACCAAACCGATGCCGATCGCGGTGACTGCGTACTGGATCGCAATGACTTTGGCGTCCTGGCTCCAGATGTACTTCCCGATGAAAGTCTTCGGATGGTAGAGCTCAGCCTCTTCGACTTCGGCAGCTGGTGCAAAGGCGCTCTCGTCGTGCGCAACGTAAGCCATCGATCATTTCCTCTTGGCTAAATAGTCAGTTCGCCGGCGCCACCGCGCTGCTCAGCGAAGCGTATTGATGTATGCAACGATGTCATTGATCGCCTGGTCGTCGGCCAGAATTTCGGATATCAATGCCATCTGGGGTCCGTAGACATCCCCCGGATGTGCGCCACGAACCCCCTGTTTAAAGTTCTTCAGCTGAGTGACCAGATACCAGTCGCTCATTCCTTTCAGGCCCGGCGCGTTCATCGCCTGTATGCCTCGCCCATCTGAGCCGTGGCATGCCCCACAGGTTACGTAACGGCCCTGGCCACGGTTCGCGTTCCCCTTGACGGTGGCTGGAGCCGGACTATCCGGCAGCGTCTCGATATAAGCACTGACATGAGCGATAGCGGCGTCATCCGCGAGCGTCGCTGCCATCGGCGCCATCATCTTGCCGAACACATCCTTGTCGTGTGTTCCCCGGGCGCCGGTCTTGAAATGCTTTAACTGCCGCTGCAGATACCAGTCTTCCTGCCCGCTCAACTTCGGCGCATTCAGCGCGAGGTTGCCCTCGGCTTGCGCGCCATGACAGGCAGCACATGTGGCGTAGAGTTGCTTGCCGGCCGCAGCATCCCCGGCAGTTTGCTCGACCGTTTGAGCAAACGTCGGGTGGCGGGCTAACCACGCCTGGAACGCGGCCTCCTCTTCGATCACCACTTTGCCGCGCATCGCGTAGTGCCCGATGCCGCACAGTTCGTTGCACAGGAGATCGAACTTTCCGGTTCGCGTCGGAATGAACCAGATATAGGTAACCATTCCCGGGACCATATCCATTTTGGCGCGGAACTGCGGCACAGTGAAATTGTGCAGAACGTCGACAGACCGGAGCAGCGCCTTGACCGGTCTGTCGAGCGGCAGATGCAGCTCCGGGCTGGAGACGAGCACATCGTCCTGACCGTCAGGATCGTCTGGATTGATGCCGAAAGGATTTTTGTCGCTGACGTGCCGGGCATCGACCGTCCCGAGCTTGCCGTCTTTACCTGGGAACCGGAATCGCCAGTGCCACTGCTGGCCGACGGCCTCGAACACCGCAGCGTTTTCAGGGACCGTTACGAAATTCGCCCATACAAACAAACCGGGGGCCAACATGGCAGCAACGCCCACCGTGGTAATTCCGGTGAGCCACCATTCCAGCTTTTTGTTCTCGGGTTGGTACGCTGCCCGGCTACCTTTCCGCTGACGGTAGCGGATAACGCAGTACGCCATGAACAGATTGACGGCAACAAAGACGAACCCCGTCACCCAGAATGTGATGTCGATTGTGTCGTCCATCGCTCCCCAATTGGACGCGATCGGCGTGAAGTACCAGGGGCTGAGGAAGTGGAATAGCAGCGAGCCTGCGATCAGCAACACCAAGACGATTGCTAGAGTCATAGCTCACGGTCCCCTTCGCGGGGCAGTATACCGACGGCATGCAGGCGTTCAAGGGTGTATCGGATCGTTGGATGCACTTGGACCCGAAAACCCCCGCGGGTGCGAACGCGCCGGTTGCGCTTACGAGTGCAAGTGCTCGGCGCCGATAGCCTCCCACTGCTGAACGAAGTACCTGGCGTCTTCGTCGGAACGCGGCGTCACTCCCATCATGATCCCGCCGTCGCGAATGCCCGCTTCATACTGCTTTGCGCGCTCTTCCGGAATGCCCCAGTCGCCAAACGCTCCGATGATCCCGACTGCCAGGCCGGCGGCGCCGGCCGCCCCTAAAGCGACGGCAACCGGTCCCGCCAGGACGAGCCCCAGCCCTGGAAGTGCGATCACACCGAGCGCGATGACGGCCGGAATGATCATTCCGATTCTGCCCCCGGTCGGACCGCCGAGTTCGCCGCCCTCTTCGACCTTGCGGCCCAGGTCGGTGTTGACCTGACGGTCGTCCGAAAAGTAACTTCTTCGAGTGTCATCGGACATCACGACGTTGATGTCAGCTGTGCCGTAGCCGCGCTGCGCGATGACCTCATACGCACGTTCGACATGCTCGCTGTCCTTGAACAACCCTGTGACCATGTTCTGCTTACCGCTGGCTGACGAGTCTGTCATCCCACTCTCCTAAATATGAGCCTGGCCATTGCCCGACGTCCGATAGAGAATCGCAACGAGCAACGCAACCATCAAGGCGGCACCGCCGCTATGCAGCACAGCAAGCAACAACGGCCACTGAAGCACTATGTTCGATAGCCCGGTCGACACCTGCACTGCCAGCAACACCAGCAAGCCTCGCGCCAGATGCCAAACCGCCGGATGCCGCCACAGGCGCCAAACAACGGCGCCTGCCGCCGCCGCGACAACGATGGCGAACATTCGATGGGTCCAATGAATCGCCACCAGCGCCTGGAAAGGTACGAGGTCGCCTTCGCCCGTCCTGCCGAGCTCGCGCCACCACGTAAATCCATTCGAAAAATCCATCGGTGGCAGGAACTCGCCTTGGCACAGAGGAAAGTCAGGACACGCCAGCACGGCGTAATTGCTGCTGACCCATCCACCCAGCGCGATCTGGACGAACACGGCGGCAAGTGCAAAGACCACGGCGGCACGTGCGCGCGGTGCGGCCGTCACTTCGCGTTGAGGCGCTTCGCGCAGCGCAATCCATGTCAACAGCGCCAACAAAATCATGCCGCCCAGCAGATGCAGCGTCACGATCGCCGGCTGCAGCTTCATCGTGACCGTCAGTGCCCCGAATGCGCCTTGCACGCAGACCCAGATCAGCGCCACCGTTGGCAGCCAGGGCGAGCGCGACGCTGCGGTCGTTGCTGCGCGGCGCCAGGCCTGCACCGTCAGCACGATAATCAGAATCCCGACTGCAAGTGCAAAGTAGCGGTGCGCCATCTCGATCCAGGCTTTGCTCATCGTGACCGGACCGCTCGGCTGTGCGGTCTGCGCCTGGCGGATTTCTTCGCCCGCCGACAGCGGGTTCGAATGCCCATAGCAGCCGGGCCAGTCCGGACATCCGAGCCCCGAGTCCGTCAGGCGGGTGAAACTACCGACCATGATCAGGTCGAGCGTCAGAAACGCAGTCACCCATGCGAGTTTGCGAAACTTCTGCGGATCGCGCGAGCGCCACACATAGACGAGCGGCACAGCGGCCACCGCAATCCCCAGCAGCGCGAGCCATAGCAGCGAGATGGCCGTCACCGGGGCGTCCCTTGCGGCTTTGCGTCGATGCGAACCCAGCCGGCGGCAACGCTCAGCAGCCTGGCGACGTCGCGCTTGACGCCATTGGGCTCGGCTTCCTTCGGCCAGCGCAACATCAGGTTTCCGGTTGGGTCGATGACCCAGACGTGGTCCTGCAGCCGCGAATCCGCGCCCGGCAACGCCAGGAAATCCCGCAGTGCTTGCAGCGGTGCGCGAATGAAATGCGTGCCCTCGTATTCGCGCATCTGCATGATCGACAGCGGCACCTGATCGACGATCAGCCAAACACGTTCGATCTGATCGCGATTCTTACCGGTCATCGTGCGCTGCTGCCGCATCATCAACAACTTGTCTTCGCACTCGCGGTCACAGTTACCGCTGTCGACCATGATGAATACCCACTTGCCGCGCAGCTCGCGCAGGTCGAAGGCAGTGCCGTCGAGCCTGGCCAGTGGCAACGTCGGCGTCGGCCGCTGCGGTTCGATCAGCGTGCCGTAATTGGTGCGGCCGGACGGCGGGACAACGTAATACGCGATATACGCGGCCGCAACCGGCAAAATCGTGATCGCAATCAGCACGTACAGCGGAAGGTAACGGCGCCCGCGATGCTTCATCGCCGCCGTCCGCCGTTCCAACCGAAGTAAATGGCGAGCACCGCGATCAACGCCGACAGCGAATACCACTGAACTGCATAGCCACGATGCTTCTCGACTCCGCTCGCGGGTCGCAGCCATTCGCGTCGCAAGACTGGTTCGCCGGGTGCACCGCCACTCTGTCGAACCACAAACCGCGCGACGGTGCGTCCGGTCGCTTTTTCGTAGGCCGAATAGTCGAAGTTCTGCCAGATACCGGGCACACGTCGCTCGGGCTTGCTGCCGAGTTCGAGCAGTATCGACGGCCTAGCCACGGCCACCCCTTCAACGCTGACACGTCCCGGCGGCGGCAGCACAGAAGGCACGCGCGCGCGATCCTGCCTGTCATGCGCCTGCCAGCCTCGATCGACCAGGACGACGGGAAGCCCTTCGCCCACTATAAGCGGCGTGATGACGTAGTACCCGGCGGCGCCGTCGAGAGCTCGATTGTCCAGATACACGGTGCCGGCAGGATCGAACACGCCGCTGGCTTGTACCTTGCGCGGCAATCCAGCCGAGACGCTCTCGATTGTCTCGCGCGAAGTGCCGATCCTGAGCGGCTCGGCCCGTTCGGCTGCGTCAGCCAGCGCCTGCAGCGCCAGCTTCGCATCGCCGCGCCGGGTCTGCCAATTACCCAATGCAAGTGTCGTCGCAATACCGAGCACCGCTGCGACCAAAGCAAGTATCAGCTTCTGGCGCGGCATAATTCTGACGTTCCGCGAAGCTTCATGAAGATCATCATCGTTCTCGCCCTGGCCGGCATTCTGGTGTCGCTCGGCTCGGCGCTTGTCTATCTGATCCGCGACAAGGGAACGAGCAATCGCACCGTGAATGCGCTGACGGTCCGCGTCGGCATCTCCATCACGCTGTTTCTGTTCATCTTGTTCAGCTATTGGATGGGCTGGATCGAACCTCGTTCCGTGGGCAGCTAGCGCGCAGCGACGCTGCCAGCGGCGCCGCGATTGAAACGTCGTCTAGAGCCAGTAAACGACGATATACAGCCCGACCCAAACAACGTCGACAAAGTGCCAGTACCAGGCAGCTGCTTCGAACGCGAAGTGCTGATTTGGCTGAAAGTGGCCGCGCATCAGCCGCAACAGCACGACCGATAACATCACCGCCCCCAGAAACACGTGGAAGCCGTGAAAGCCGGTGAGCATGAAGAACGTCGAGCCAAAAATGCCGGATGACAGCCGCAGGTTCAGGTCCTGGTAGGCGTGGATGTACTCATACGCCTGCACGCCGAGGAATGTCACTCCCAGGAGGATCGTGATCGCGAGCCACAGGATCGCTTTCTGGCGGTGATCGGCCCGCAGCGCGTGATGCGAAATCGTCAACGTCACCCCGGAGGAAAGAAGCAATGCTGTGTTGATTGTCGGCAGCCAGAACGGACCGAACGTCGTGAATGGATCGACGGTCCCGGCCGGGCCCGAATGCGGCCATGTAGCGTCGAAATCCGGCCATAGCAGCTGATGATCAAAATCCCCGAGCAACGGCGCAGTGATGACGCGGGCATAAAAAAGCGCGCCGAAAAACGAAGCGAAAAACATCACTTCGGAAAAGATGAACCAACTCATTCCCCAGCGGAACGAAACATCGACCTTGTGGTTGTAGGAACCGTGCTCGGATTCGTGCGATACCGTCGAGAACCAGCCGATGAACATGTAAACGAGCGTTGCCAGCCCGAGGCCGAGCGGTATCCAGCCCAGTGAATTGTGGTTAACCACACCCGCTGCTCCCAACATCGTCAGAAGCATCGCTACTGCACCGACCGCCGGCCAGTGGGACGGGGCAGGTACAAAGTAGAGCGGTTTACCGGTAGCCGTAGAGCCGGTGTGCGTTGCGCCGTGTAACTCCGCCATTTTTCTAGGTTCCTTCCCCGGTTAGCGCACGACCCAGTTGACGATTACCAGCAACACAGTGACAAACAGGGCTGCTGCCAGAATTCCAATGATGACGACGTAAACCGGATTTAATTCTTCAGCATCATTTTGATAGTCAGACTTCCGGCGCACGCCGAAGAACGACCACAGCACGGCGCGCGCTGTCTGCGTGAGGCTGGCGCCTGATTTGGCGGACATCGGCCTGTTCATCGCGCTGCCGCCACCGCCCCTGCCACCTCGAAGAACGTATAGGACAACGTGATGGTCTTCACGTCGTCGGGCAGCTCGGGGTCGATGAAGAACAGCACCGGGAACTGACGGGATTCGCCAGCCGCCAGCGTCTGCTGCTGAAAGCAGAAGCATTCGAGCTTCTGCAGATACTGGGCAGCCTGCATCGGCGCATAGCTGGGAATCGCCTGGCCGGCCATCGGTCTGCTTTCCAAGTTCACCAGGTCATATTGAACCTGCACCAGCTCGCCCGGATGCACCTCAATATGATTTCTGTGCGGCTTGAAACGCCACGCACCCTGCCTGTTGGCGTCGAACTCGACGATCACCGTGCGGCTGGTGTCGACCTGTGTATTGCGAACCGCGCGCTCGGCCTGCGGATTGCGGGCGGTAAGCACGTTGACGCCGGTGACTTCGCAGATCTTGCGGTAAAGCGGAACCATCGCCCAGCCGAAACCGAACATCACCACCGAAACGATGATCAGCTTGCGCAGGATCGTTCGGTTCGCGGCTTTCGACTCGGGCGTCATGTCACCCGCCGGCCGACCAGTGCCTGACGAAGACGCCAGCGAAGAAAACGAGCGCGATCGACAACAGGATCAGCGCAGTTCTCATATTCCGGTGGCGTGTCATTTAACGATTGGTGGCTTTTCAAACGTGTGGAACGGCGCCGGTGACGGCAGCGTCCACTCGAGCCCGCCGTCAGTGGATTGCCAGGGATCGGCCGCGGCCTTCGGCCCGCCGCGAATGCACTTGACGACGATGTAGAGGAACAGCAGCTGTGACAGACCGAACCCGAATCCGCTGATCGTTGCCACCGCGTTGAAATCCGCAAACTGCATCGGATAGTCCGCGTACCGCCGCGGCATGCCGGCGAGTCCGAGAAAATGCATCGGAAAGAACGTTGCGTTGAAGAAGATCATCGACAGCCAGAAGTGCCACTTTCCGAGCGTCTCGTCGTACATATGGCCGGTCCATTTCGGCAACCAGTAATAGGCGCCCGCAAACAGGGAGAACAGCGATCCAGCCACTAGCACATAGTGGAAATGCGCCACAACGTAGTAGGTGTCCTGCACCTGAATGTCGATCGGCGCCATCGCCAGGATCAGCCCGGTGAAGCCGCCCATCGTGAACACGAAGATAAAACCGATCGCGAACAGCATCGGAGTTTCGAAGCTAAGCGCGCCGCGATACATCGTTGCGATCCAGTTGAAGATCTTCACGCCGGTCGGCACCGCGATCAGCATCGTGGCGTACATGAAGAACAGCTGTCCGGTGACCGGCATGCCGGTGGTGAACATGTGGTGCGCCCACACGATGAATGACAGGATCGCGATCGACGCCGTCGCGTACACCATAGACGCGTAACCGAATAAAGGCTTGCGCGCGAACACCGGCACCACCTGCGAGACGATGCCGAAGCCCGGCAGGATCATGATGTAGACCTCAGGGTGACCAAAAAACCAGAAAATGTGCTGGTACATCACCGGATCACCGCCGCCGGCGGCGTTGAAGAAGCTGGTACCGAAGTGACGATCGGTCAACGTCATCGTGATCGCCCCTGCAAGTACGGGCATCACTGCGATCAACAGGTACGCGGTGATCAGCCAGGTCCATACAAACATCGGCATTTTCATCAACGTCATGCCCGGCGCGCGCATGTTAAGAATCGTGGTGATGATGTTGATCGACCCCATGATCGAGCTCGCGCCCATGATGTGCAACGCAAAGATGGCGAGGTCCATGCCGGGACCCATCTGCACCGTCAATGGTGCGTACAGTGTCCAGCCGGCTGCGGTGGCGCCCCCCGGAACGAAAAACGAGACCACCAGCAGCATCGCGGCGGGCGGCAGCAACCAGAAGCTCAGGTTGTTCATGCGCGCGAACGCCATGTCCGGCGCGCCAATCTGCAGCGGGACCATCCAGTTCGCGAATCCCACGAACGCCGGCATGATCGCACCGAACACCATGATGACGCCGTGCATCGTGGTCAGCTGATTGAAGAACTCGGGCTGCCAGAACTGCAATCCAGGCTCGAACAATTCGAGTCGAAGTGCCAGCGCCAATACTCCGCCCAACATGAACATCGTGAACGAGAACCACAGATACATCGTCCCGATGTCCTTGTAATTGGTCGCGTACAGCCAGCGACGCCATCCGTAAGGGGCATGGTCGTGCCCCGCTTCATGGTGGTCGTGCGCCTGACCCGGCGCGTTTGCCGGAAGCGGGTGGGGAGTGATGGCGCTCATCGTTGATCCTGTCGTTTACTTAGCGTCACTTACGCGCAGCCCGGGCCTCGGCCGGCTGCACGACGCCACCCTTGTTGCCAAACGAATTCTTGACGTGGGTGGCGACCGCGGCCAGCTCCACATCCGACAGCGACTTCCATGCGGGCATCGCATTGCGTCCGTCCAGAAGAATTTGCAGCAGCTCGGGGGTGTTGGCGACCACCTGACTGCCGGCCACCGCAGGAAATGCGGGGGGCATGCCCTGTCCACCCGGCTGGTGACACGCCTGACAGTTCGCCTGGTAGACGCTCTGACCGCGGGCAACCAGTTCGGGTTGCGTCCAGACCTTTGCAGGATCATCGGCGACCGCAGCCATCGCTTCTTTCCTGGAGGCGACCCACTTCGTATAGTCGTCGGCTGAAACCACCTGCACCGCTATCGGCATGAACGCGTGGTCCTTGCCGCACAGCTCGTAGCAGCGACCGTAAAACGTTCCGATCTGCTCGGCGCGAAACCAAGCGTCACGCGTGAAGCCCGGGATCGCGTCCTGTTTGACGCCTAAGGCTGGCACTCCCCATGAATGAATGACATCGTTCGCCGTTGTGATGATGCGCACCTTCTTGTTAACCGGAACCACGAGCGGCTCGGTGACTTCGCTGAGGTAAGTTGCGGTCTTAGGCGCGTCGCCTTCGATCTGGTCGCGCGGTGTCGCCAGCCGTGACAAAAATCCGATACCTTCGCCTTCACCCCGAAGGTAGTCGTAACCCCACAGCCACTGATAGCCGGTTGCCTTGACCGTCAGATCGGCGTTGCTCGTGTCCTTCATCGCGACCACGGTGCGGGTCGCGGGAAGCGCCATCACGATGATGATGATGAACGGAATCACCGTCCACACGATTTCGACCGTCGTGTTCTCGTGCCAGTTGGAAGCGACTGCGCCGGTCGACTTGCGATGCTTCCAGATCGAATAAAACATCACGCCGAACACCAGGACGAAAATGGCGCCGCAGATGATCAGCATGAAGTCATGCAGCTCATAGATGTCTTGCGCGATGGCGGTGACCGGCGGCGCCAGGTTGTAGCGGCTTGTCACCGCGAGGGCCTGGTCCGCTGCAAGCGCAAGAGCGACGAGCGCCGCGCGATACAGCCCCCGCATACAAATATGACTTCTGCTCATCGACACTGCTCTGCGCTTGACGTCGGCGCCTTCAACGGTTCCCCCGATCCCTATTTAATTGACGGTTCAGTGTGCCGCCGCCCGTGCCTGCATCAGCGTGTCACGGAGCTCCCGCCCCAGTTGCCAGCGGCGCGCGTCGAGCAGGTGCCTTCCGAGTTCCAGCGTGATGCCGGGCGCGAAGAGGTAAACATGCACGCGTTCGCCCCATTGGCTTCCGCTGGACTCGACCTGAACGTGAGACAAACGCGGATCGAGCTCCCATCGGTTTTTGTGCGCACCCTCGACTTGTTCGACCAAGATGAGACGGGGCGTGATCGCAATGCGTTCGAAGTCGGCCGCATGACGGCTGTAACACAGAAACGCAGCGCCCACGGCAAGCAATTCGATACCAACAAAGGGAAGAACCATCCACAAGCCAAACGCGGCAAGGCCCAAACCAAACAGAAACGAAACGGCAATCAGCGAGCCGAAGACAATCGCCAACTGGCGCGGCCCCGCAGAGCAGTTTCGCTTGATCAACCACGCGTTTGCTTTGGGGGTCGCATCGGACATCGGCGCGGATTATATAGACCGCGCACGCTTCGATTCTGCCGCGCGGGCGCTGATCGGAAGCGCGGCGGGAAATTCCCGCCGCGCTACTTCAAACCTGCGCGGTCCGCCTATTTCGCCGGAATTCTCAGGTTCTGCCCCGGGTAGATCTTGTCCGGATGCGTCAGCATCGGCTTGTTCGCCTCGAAGATCTTCTGGTACTCGTTGGCGTTGCCGTAAAACTCCTTCGCAATCTTCGATAGCGTGTCGCCCTTGACAACGGTGTAGAACTGGGCGGCCGGCTGCGACAGGTCGACTGTCATATTGTCGTCAACCGCCGCGACGCCCTGAATGTTGCCCGCGGACAGAATGATCTTTTCCTTCGTCTCCTGATCCTTCGCAACACCGTACACCTTGGCGGTGGCAGTCGCACCGTCGTACGTGACCGTCAGCGCGGTGACCGTCAGCCCCATCGAGTTGATGTAATTCTCGATTGCGGTGGCCGCTTCGCGATTGGCCTCCGCAATCACAGCAGCGTCTGCCGGCGCCGCAGCCGCGGGTGCGGCTGCCTGCGCCTTCTTGCCGAACAGCTTCTCTCCTGCATCTTTGATGAACGAAATGATGGACATTGAACTCTCCGTAGGTTGACTGCACTTGATCCTTACCTGACGTCGCGACGGCTTGCCAGTTCTGCGCGGAGCGACTCGACCGTAATGGTGGTGGCGCCGACCGATCGGGGTTGCGGCTTCCAAGCGTGCCCATAAGCCACCTCGAACGTCAGTTTAATGCGGCCGTCTTCTCCCCGTTGCGCTTCCAATGCGGCAAGCAGGTTGCGCGCCCGCCGACTCGACGGTAGCGATTGGGGCCGATCGTCCCGTGGATTGGCACCCAGCGCGCGCACTTCTCGCAGCAGATCCTGTGGCGCAGCGTAGGTCAGTGTGAACACTTCTGCGTCCATGACCGGCGCGGCAAAACCGCTGGCAACCATCATGTCGCCGAAATCATGCATGTCGATGTATGGCATCGCCCGCGCACCCGGCAGCGCCGTCAGCGATGCTGCCCGCAGCTCCTTCAGCGTGTCCGGTCCGAAACAGCTGAACATCAGCAGGCCGTCGGCTTTCAGCACCCGCTTCCACTCGGGAAAAACCGTGTGCGGCTCCGGATGCCAGTGCAGCATCAGGTTTGAGAATAAAAGGTCGACGCTGTTACTGGCGATCGGCAATCGACCGGCGTCACCGACCACTTTGTGCGCCCGGTGCCCGCGCAGCCACTGCCACGCGCGGCTGCGGGTCGCGTTCGAACGCGCCAGCATGCGTTCCGAAATATCGATACCGATCCAGCGCGCGTCCGGATAGCGGTCGCTCAGTCCGATGGCAGAGTCGCCCGGCCCGCAGCCAACATCGACAATATGAGCAGGCGCCAGCCGGACGTACTGCAGTCGCTCGATCATGCGTCGCGCAATTTCGCGCGGCAAGGTCGCGTGGTCGCCAAAGCATGCCGCTCGCGCATCGAACTGGCGACGCACGGTCGCCACGCTCGCAGGAATACGCGGCGGTGCAAGCATCGTGGGCGTCAGTTCGGAAGTGCCGGGGCCGATTGGCATGTGATCGACTTTGAGCCGAGTATATGCAGCTATGTTCGACCACCTTGTGCTGCGATCTCTCGCTTACCGCGTACTGCCTCCGCGCTGCGTCGTATGCCAGCTGTCGCCCGGGCTGCAAGCTACGTCGATCTGCGCGCCGTGCGAGGCGGATTTCTTTGCTGTAGGCCGTGTCCGCTGTGAGCGTTGTGCGATCACGGTGCGAGGCTCCTCGCCCGATGCGACGGCGATCTGCGGTCGCTGCCAGGCCGATCCGCCGCACTTCGACTCGACCACGACGCTGGCGGACTATGTGTCGCCGATCGATGGGATGGTGATGGCTTTGAAGTTCACGGCCCGTCTGGACTTGGCGAGTTTTTTCGGGCGGTTACTGGCGCAGCGATTGGTTGCCCGGCAACGCGTCGATGCGCACGCCATTGCCGTTCCGGTGCCGATGGCGTTCGAGCGCATGCGACAGCGGGGATTCAATCAGTCGCATCATATTGCGCGCGCCTTCGCGGCGGCATACGGCTGCCGCCTCGTCGTCGATCGTGTGCTGCGTACCCGCCATACGCCCCCGCAGCTCTCGCTGGCACTGAAAGAACGGCGCCGCAATGTTCGCGGCGTGTTCGCGGTGGAGGGAGATCTAGCCGGGCAAACAATTCTCGTGGTTGACGACGTGATGACCACCGGCAGCACGCTGGACGAGGTCGCACGCGTGCTGAAGGGTGCGGGAGCCGCGCGGGTGCATAACGTCATCGTTGCACGAACGCCATGATGACCTGAGTGCTGGTTTCGCCGTGTTTCATATCGTCCTCGTCGAGCCTGAAATTCCGCCGAACACCGGTAACGTGATTCGACTCGCGGCGAACACCGGCGCGCGACTGCACCTGGTCGGGCCGCTCGGTTTCAAACTGGACGACAAGCAGCTTCGGCGCGCCGGACTTGACTATCACGAGTTCGCCGCGCTCAAGGTTCACGCAAGCTTCGACTCGATGCTCGCCGACGACAGGCCGCCCGTCGATCGGATGTTCGCGTTGACCACCCGCGGCGCAAGACTGATCGGCGAAACGACGTTTACGCCGAACGACTGGTTCGTGTTCGGCAACGAAACCGCCGGTCTGCCCGGCCAGATTCGCGAGCGTTTTGCGCCAGACCGCCGCATCCGGCTACCGATGCGACCAGGCAATCGCAGTCTCAACCTTTCAAACGCTGTCGCTGTCTTGATTTTTGAAGCATGGCGCCAGATCAACTACGACGGCGGTATTTGATCTAGCCGAGTGATAAATCGCCGGCCGTCGTCCTTAACGGCTGCCCGCGCGGAACCTGCGCGCTGAGTCGCGCCAACAACGCTTCCGGCGTGTTTTCCACCAGCAACAGCCCACTGTGCTCGGGGCGGATCAATCCTTCAGCCGATGCGTGCCGCAGGAATTGGATCAGGGAATCGAAGTAGCCATCCGGGTTGACCAAGCCGATCGGCTTTGCCTGCAGCCGAAGTTGCAGCCAGGTCACCATCTCGAACATCTCTTCGAGCGTGCCGAAGCCTCCCGGCAGCACGATGAATGCGTCGCTGCGCGCAGCCATTGTCTGCTTGCGGGTGTGCATCGAGTCGACGACGATCAGCTCGGTCAATCCCTGATGCGCGACTTCAGGACGCATCAGGTGTTCGGGAATGACTCCGATCACGCGACCGCCGCATCGGAGCGCCTCGTCGGCAAGCGCGCCCATCAGACCTACATGCCCGCCGCCATAGACCAGCTCGATTCCGTTCGTTACCAACAGCCGCGCCGTCTCTCGCGCAGTCACCACATATCCGGCACGACCACCCGGCTGCGAGCCGCAGAAAACGCAAACGGATCTCAACACTGCCGTGCTTCCGGCTTCGGCTCACGTGCCAACAGTGCATGCAGAGCCTCCGATGGCGTCAGCGCACCATCGAGCACCGAACAAACCGCCTCGGTGATCGGCATGTCGAGCCGATGCTGTTTTGCACAGGCCAGCACGGCATGGGCCGAACAGACACCTTCCGCAACATGACCCAGTTCGCCGACTGCCGCCGCCGTCGTTGCTCCACGTCCGAGGGCCATGCCGACTTGCCGGTTGCGCGACAGATCGCCGGTGGCTGTCAGGATCAGGTCGCCGATGCCCGTGAGGCCCATGAAGGTTTCGGCGCGGGCTCCGAGCGTGACTCCAAGTCGGGACATCTCCGCCAGGCCGCGCGTGATCAGCGCGGCGCGCGCATTCAGTCCCAGCTGCAGCGCGTCCGAAATTCCGGTCGCGAGCGCCATTACGTTCTTGACCGCACCGCCGACTTCGACGCCAACCACATCGTCAGTCGAGTAGATGCGCAGCGCCCCCCCATGCAGCACCTCGGTGACCTGCTCGCAAAACCCCGGCGCCCCTGCGACAGTCAGCGCGGTCGGTAGGCCACGCGCGACCTCGATCGCAAAACTTGGACCGGATAGGGGTCCTACGTCCCGTCTATCACCGCACTCGTCGCGCACGATCAGATGCGGAAGATGGCCGCTTGCCTGCTCGAAGCCCTTGCACAGCCAGACGAAGGGCGTCTCCGGGGCGACTTCGCACAGTCTGCGCACGCTCCAACGCAACGCATCGGTCGGCGTGGCGATCAGGATCAAGCCCCTGCCGCGGGCCGCTTCTTGCAGATCCGCGGAAAATTTCAGCGTCGCTGGCAAGTGAACCGACGGCAGATAGCGTGCGTTAACGCGTTCGCGCGCAAGCAGCGCGCATTGATCGCGGCTCCTCGCATACAGAACCACCGAATGTCGGGCGCTCAGCGCCGCGGCGATCGCCGTGCCCCACGCACCCGCGCCGAGCACCGCGATGTTCACGCTTGCCTGAC
>JBGTEW010000348.1:0-4230 GCA_041747615.1 Burkholderiaceae bacterium
GGCGGCCGTTCAGCAGCTCGACGATCGCTGCAGCAGCCGCCTTGCCGTGCTGGTTGGCCATATGGCCCGACTTCGGCATGGCCGGCGCCGACAAAGTGGCGTCGCCGAGCACGTGAACATTCGGCACCTTGATCGACTCCAACGACGTCCAGTTGACCTCGCACCAGCGGTCGTTGGCAGTAATCAGCCCGGCATCACGCGCGATGTTCGCAGCGCGCTGCGGCGGAATGTAGTTGACGACGTCGCCACGCACCTTGTCGCCAATCTCGGTGACCAGTGTGTTCGACTTCAGATCGATCTCGCCGACCGGTGCAGAGACGCGGTACTCGACGATGCCCTTGTAGTCCTCGGCAAACACGCGCGAGAACAGCGGTTTCTTTGAAACATAGTCCGGATTGGCGTCGAGCACGATCAGCTTGCTCTTCGGCTTAACCTTCTTCAGGTGCCACGCGATCTGGCACGCGCGCTCGTACGGCCCCGGCGGGCAGCGATACGGCGCCAGCGGAATACTCATCACCACCACACCGCCGTCCTTCATGTCGGTCAGCTGTCGGCGCAGCGCCACCGTCTGCGGCCCGGCCTTCCACGCGTGCAGCACTGACGACTCGCCTGCCGCAGACCAACCCTTCAACCGGTCGTACATGAACTCGACGCCCGGCGATACGACCAGACGGTCGTACGGCAGCGTGCCGCCTGACGCCAGACGCACCTGCTTCTTGTCGACTTCGATCGCGCTCGCGGTATCGCGCACGCGCTTCACGCCGTACTTGTCGAGCCCCGCGTAGCTAACGGTGAGGTCGGCAAGCGTCTTGCTGCCGCCCAGCACCAGATTCGAGATCGGGCACGAAATAAACACCTCAGCGGGCTCGACCAGCGTGACATCGACCGCGCCGTCGGACCACATGCGCAGGTATTTCGCCGCCGTGGCGCCGCCGTAGCCGCCGCCGATGACAACCACCCGCCCCACGCTCTTCTGCCCCATCGTCGCACATGC
The DNA here is from genome assembly GCA_041747615.1 of Burkholderiaceae bacterium. Lineage (GTDB taxonomy): Bacteria > Pseudomonadota > Gammaproteobacteria > Burkholderiales > Burkholderiaceae_F > JACCZX01. Next base: position 995 of record JBGTEW010000348.1, read on the forward strand.
CGACAGGCTCGACACCGAAACGCCGGCGGACAAAGCTTTCAATGCATCTCGACGCGTAATCCCGTGAACTTTCATTCGCTGTCTCCTAGCGCGCCGGCTTCTGCCGCGAATAAAAATCTGCGATCAGCTCGATCTGCTGATCGGTGTAGCCCTTGGCCAGCTGATGCATGATCGTCGCCGGTCGCTTGCCGTCGCGAAACGCGCGCATCTGCTCGACGATGTTGGCTTTCGATTGCCCAGCCAGGCTTGGCATTGCGCCTTGCGCGTTACCCACTGTGCCGTGGCAGTTGGCGCAGTTCGACGCCAGATACGCAGCCGAACGCAGATCGGAGCTTGCCTGCTGCGCGTAGGCAGCACTCGCCGGCAACGACCATGCGACCGCGCACGCCATCATTCGTATTGTTCTCATCGGTCTCCCCCTAGACGAAAAAAAGGCCCGCAGAAGCGGGCCATTGTGATGACATTTCGAACGCGCCGTCAACCGGCGGGTAAACGACTTGTCGACGAGCTTATTCCAACGCGTGAGCTCGCGAGGTTGTTCCTACTCTGAAAGTACCGGCTCGCCCTGCCCGCGCTGCGGCGCGTCGCCGTTATCGCTCGGCGGAAAGTCGAGCTTGACCTCGCCCTTGTCGTCGACATCGACATCGACGCGGCCGCCTGCCAACAGCTTGCCGAACAGCAGCTCGTCGGCCAGCGCACGCCGGATCGTGTCCTGAATCAGCCGCGCCATCGGCCGCGCGCCCATCACCGGGTCGAAGCCTTTCTTCGCCAGATGCTTGCGAAGGTTGTCTGAAAAAACGATATCCACCTTTTTCTCGTGCAACTGGTCTTCGAGCTGCATCAGGAATTTGTCGACCACCCGCAGGATCACTTCCTCGTTCAGCGCCTTGAACGAAATCACCGCATCGAGCCGGTTGCGAAACTCCGGGGTGAACATGCGCTTGATATCGGCCATCTCGTCGCCGGACTCGCGCGCATTCGAAAATCCGATTGACGCGCGTTGCAACATTTCGGCCCCGGCGTTGGTCGTCATGATAATGATCACGTTGCGAAAGTCCGCCTTGCGACCATTGTTGTCGGTCAGCGTGCCGTGGTCCATCACCTGCAGCAGTATGTTGAAGATGTCCGGATGCGCCTTTTCGATCTCGTCGAGCAGCAGCACCGCGTGTGGCTTCTTCGCGATCGCCTCGGTCAGCAAGCCACCCTGGTCGAATCCGACGTAGCCCGGCGGCGCGCCGATCAGGCGGCTGACCGCATGCCGCTCCATGTACTCGGACATGTCGAAGCGGATCAGCTCGATGCCGAGCGTGAACGCAAGCTGCTTCGCGACTTCGGTCTTGCCGACTCCGGTCGGGCCAGAGAACAGGAACGACCCGATCGGCTTGTCCGGCTTGCCAAGCCCCGAGCGAGCCATCTTGATCGCCGCCGACAGCGCTTCAATCGCCGGCTCCTGTCCAAACACGACGTTCTTCAGATTGCGGTCCAGGCTCTTCAGCTGCGCTCGGTCGTCGGTCGATACCGTCTGCGGGGGGATGCGAGCGATCTTGGCGATGATCTCTTCGACTTCTACCTTGCCGATGGTCTTTTTCTGCTTCGACTTCGGCAGGATGCGCTGCGCGGCACCGGCTTCGTCGATCACGTCGATCGCCTTGTCCGGCAAATGGCGGTCGTTGATGAACTTGGCCGACAATTCGGCCGCCGCCGCGATCGCGCTCGACGTGTACTTGACGCCGTGATGCTCCTCGAAGCGCGATTTCAATCCCTTCAGGATTTCGATCGTCTGCTGGATCGTCGGCTCGATCACGTCGATCTTCTGGAACCGGCGCGACAGTGCGTGATCCTTCTCGAAGATGCCGCGATACTCGTTGTAGGTCGTGGCTCCGATGCACTTCAGCTGACCGCTCGCCAGCGCCGGCTTCAACAGATTGGAGGCGTCGAGCGTGCCGCCGGACGCCGAGCCAGCACCGATCAGGGTATGAATCTCGTCGATGAACAGAATCGCGTTCGCATTTGACTTCAATTGCTTCAGCACGGCTTTAAGCCGCTGCTCGAAATCGCCGCGATACTTGGTCCCGGCCAGCAGCGCACCCATGTCGAGCGAGTAAACGCTCGATTTTTCGAGTATCTCCGGCACGTCACCCTTAAAGATGCGCCAGGCCAGGCCTTCGGCGATCGCGGTCTTGCCGACGCCGGCCTCGCCGACCAGCAGCGGATTGTTCTTGCGGCGCCTGCACAAAATCTGGATCACCCGCTCGACTTCGGGCTCGCGTCCGATCAGCGGGTCGATCTTGCCTTCCTTCGCCAGCACATTCAGATTCTGCGTGTATTGCTCGAGCGCGGACGGCTGATCCTTACCTTCGCCCTCGGCCGCTTCCTCAGCGCCGGGCTTGGCTTTCTCCTCGCCCTGCCCCGACTTGGTAATGCCGTGGGAAATGAAGTTGACAACGTCGAGCCGCGTCACGCCCTGCTGGTGCAGGTAGTAAACCGCGTGCGAATCCTTCTCGCCGAAAATCGCGACCAGTACATTGGCGCCGGTCACTTCCTTCTTGCCGTTGCTGGTGCTCTGCACATGCATGATCGCGCGCTGGATCACGCGCTGGAAGCCGAGCGTCGGTTGCGTATCGGCTTCCGAGTTCGGCGGCAGTATCGGAGTGTTATCCGCAATAAAGTTCTGCAGATTCTTGCGCAGATCGTCGATATTGCATGCGCAGGCGCGCAACACCTCGGCCGCCGACGGATTGTCCAGCAATGCCAGCAAGAGGTGTTCGACGGTGATGAATTCGTGCCGCGCCTGTCGCGCCTCGACAAACGCCATGTGCAGACTGACTTCAAGTTCCTGGGCGATCATGCTTCCTCCATCACGCACTGCAGCGGGTGCTGATGCTGGCGTGAATAACTACAGACTTGCTCGACCTTGGTCGCTGCGATATCCCGCGGATAAACGCCGCATACGCCGCGTCCTTCGTGATGAACCTTCAGCATGATCTGAGTTGCCTGTTCTCGCCCCTTGCCGAAGAACTTCTGCAGAACGCCGACCACGAATTCCATCGGTGTGTAGTCGTCATTCAACAGAACCACTTGATAAATGGGCGGTGGCTTGACGCGAGAAGACTGCTTCTCGACGACGGTGCCTTCGCCCAACCGCTCACTCATCTGGCCGCATTCTATGCAAATCGACCATCCAACACGGGATTCAAATAGCGTACCAATCATACGGTAAATCGGTACGCATCCCG
>JBGTEW010000349.1:0-3281 GCA_041747615.1 Burkholderiaceae bacterium
GAGGTCGCGCTGGCCGGCAACGCCGACGCACTGCTCGACCGCGTCAACCGCTGCCTGCTGGCGGGCCAGATGAGCTCGACCTTGCGCAACGACATCCGCACCGCCGTCAACGCGATAGCGCCCACCGGCAACGGCCCGAGCAACCGCGTCTACACCGCCATCCTGCTGACGATGGCGTCGCCCGACTACCTGGTGCAGAAGTAGGAGAAGCACATGACGATGAAAACTTCACGCCGCGAATTTCTGCGCCAGAGTTCTGCGCTCGCGATTGCCGGCAGCGCTGCGCCGTTCGCTCTGAACCTCGCATCGATCGGCGCTGCCTCGGCGCAGACCACCGGCGGCTACAAAGCACTGGTGTGCGTGTTTCTGTACGGCGGCAACGATGCGCACAACACCGTCGTGCCGGCAGGCGCCGCGTACAACACGTACGCCGCCACACGCGGCACGCTCGCATGGCAGCCCACACAACTGACGCCGCTCAGCGTGGGCGGAGTTCAACTGCCGACGGCTGAACTCGGCCCGCTCGCCGCGCTTTACGAGGCGCAGAAGTGCGCGATCGTCGCCAACGTTGGCCCACTGATCGTGCCGACCGATCGCACCAGTTTCCTTGCGAACAGCGTTCCGAAGCCGGCAAAACTTTTCTCGCACAACGACCAGCAATCGACCTGGCAGGCCTCGGCGCCCGAAGGTGCAACGTACGGTTGGGGCGGACGCATCGGCGATCTGCTCGCGGCGCAGAACGGCAACAGCACCTTCACGACGATCAACCTGACCGGCAACGCGGTGTTCCTGAGCGGGCAGCAGATTCAGCCGTACCAACTCGATCCAGCGCAGGGCGCAGTTCCGTTCAACGGCGTCGTCAACCCCACGCTGTACGGTTCGAGCGCTGGCACTTCAGCTTTGCGAACGATCCTGACTCGCACGAACGCGAGCCTGATGCAGAACGAGCTCAGCAAGGTCAACCAGCGCTCGATCGATTCGCAAGCAGCGGTATCGGCTGCGATTGCTGCGCCGATCATGCCGGCGCCGCCAGCACTGCCTGCGAACAATCAACTAGCGCAGCAACTGCACATGGTGGCCAGAATGATCTACGCGCGCAGCGCGCTGGGTGCCGCGCGGCAGGTATTCCTGGTGTCGATGGGCGGCTACGACACGCACGCGAACCAGAGCGCGACGCATCCGGGTCTGCTGACGCAGCTCGCGCAGGCGATCGAATGGTGGCAGACGACGATCGACCAGCTTGGAATCGCGAATGACGTCACCCTATTCACCGCGTCTGACTTCGGGCGCGCGCTGACGCCGAACAGCGAGGGCTCGGACCACGGCTGGGGCGCGCATCACTTCGTCGTCGGCGGCGCGGTCAACGGCCGGCAGGTCTACGGCGCATTTCCCGATCTGACGACGAATGCCTCAACCGACGCCGGCAACGGCCGGCTGATACCGACGACGTCGGTTGAGCAATACGCAGCAACGATGGCGAAGTGGATGGACGTGACCGACGCCAACTTGCCGGTGATCCTGCCGAATCTGAACAACTTCCCGCCGCACCCGAATCTCGCGTTCATGCTGTAAACAATCGGGGTCAGACCCCGATTGTTTTTGCGCATGTATGCTCGCTGCTCCCCAAAGTGTTTTGCTGGAGTTCGCTTATGAGCACACCGCTTCCACCATCGACCGCGTTGGTCACGGGACCATCGGATTCGCTGGTCACGATCACGCATGTCGTGTATGCGTTGCACACGCTGGGGCTGGTGATCGGAGCCTTTGGCACTGCATCGGTCATAGGCATGTTTCTCTTCGGTTGGCCATCGATCATTGCAGTGATCATTAACTACGTGAAGCGCAGCGAGACGCGCGGAACTTATCTTGAGTCGCACTTTTCCTGGCAAATCCGCACCTTCTGGTGGGCGCTGCTGTGGGCGGCGATCATTGCCGTGGTTGGTGCGCTGCTGGCGATCGTGATCATCGGCTTCGCGATCTGGATCATCGGCTTCTTCGCACTCGGCATCTGGGCAATCTACCGCATCGCGCGCGGCTGGCTGCGGCTGAAAGACCGGCAGCCGATGCCGATGTAACAGCGACCGGTGACTACCAGATCGAGATCTGCTCGCTCGCGGCGCGCATCATCGGTGCATCGGCCGGGCAGGTAAACGCCTTCGCAAACGCGGGCACATTGGCGAGCGGTCCGAGCACGCGGTAGCGGCCTGGCGAATGATTGCCGGTGCGCAGCTGGTCGATCAACGCTTCGGTTCTCATTTTGCTGCGCCAGATCGTGGCGTACGACAGGAAGAAGCGTTGCTCGGGCGTGTAGCCGTCAATCTTCGGGGCCGGTTTCCGCGCCAGTGCGCGCTGCAAGCCGTCAAAGGCAATGTTGACCCCGCCCAGATCGGAGATGTTCTCTCCGAGGGTTTGCTCGCCGTTGATCGCCTGTCCGGGCAGAGGTGAATAACTTGAATACTGCTGTGCAACTCTGGCGGCGCGCTCCTTGTAGCGCACGGCGTCTGCAGGGCTCCACCAATCCGCGAGATTGCCAACTTCGTTGAACTGCCGGCCGCGGTCGTCGAAGTGATGCGTGATCTCGTGCCCGATCACCGAGCCGATACCACCAAAATTGACCGCATCGTCGGCGTCGGCGTTGAAAAACGGCGGCTGCAGGATCGCGGCGGGAAACACGATCTCATTCAGCCCGCCTGCAAAGGCGTTGACCAGCTGCGGCGAAGTGAACCAGCGGGTGCGATCGACCGGCTTCCCCAGATCGTTCAGCCGGCGCTGAAATTCCCACACGTTTGCACGCAGCCAGTTGCCTGCGTAATCGTCGCGGACGATCGCCAGCCCGTCGTACGTTTTCCAGCGATCGGGATAACCGATCTTCAGTGCCATTGCATCGAGCTTGGTAATCGCTCGTGCTTTGGTTGGCGCGCTCATCCAGTCGAGTCGGGCAATGCGGTCGCGCATCGCCGCCTTGATATCTTCGACCATCGCCACCGCGCGCTCTTTCGCTTCCGGCGAAAACGCGCGCGCGACGTACAGTTGCCCTAGTCCCTCGGACAAAGGTTCGCTGCCGAAATTGCCCGTGATCCGAACGATGACTTGCTCGGACCGCGCAGGCAGCGCCTGCTGTCCGCGGATTGCGCGGCTGCGATAGTCGAAATGCGCATTGACGTAGGCGGCCGGCAGAGCAGGCGCTGCGGCGTCGAGCACCTGCTGACGCAGGTATGCCCGCCACGCCGGTAGCGGCGCATCGGCCGCGGCGCGCGCAACCTGCTGTGCAAACATCGGCG
>JBGTEW010000350.1:0-3039 GCA_041747615.1 Burkholderiaceae bacterium
GGCTTCGCCCTTTCGGCTCCGCCCATCAAAAATTGGCTTCGCCCTTTCGGCTCCGCCCATCAAAAATTGGCTTCGCCCTTTCGGCTCCGCCCATCAAAAATTGGCTTCGCCCTTTCGGCTCCGCCCATCAAAAATTTCCGACAACCCATTCCTTCATCCGCTTGACGGTCTGCTTGAACGAACCGGTTTGCTGCGCGATCTTGCGGCCGCGTAGTCGCTGCGAGTGCGCTTCGACTAGCAAACCCATTGCCGTCGCAAAGCGCGGATTGCGCACCACATCGGCCAGCGAGCCGTTGTAATTCGGCCAGCCAATTCGGGCCGGCTTCAGGAATACGTCCTCGGCCAGCTCGGTCATTCCGGGCAGCATGCTGGTACCGCCGGTCAGCACGATTCCGGACGACAGCAGCTCTTCGTACCCCGACTCCCGAACCACCTGCTGCGTCAACGTGAACAGCTCTTCGACGCGCGGCTCAATGACGGCCGCGAGCGACTGGCGCGACAGCAGCCTGGGTGCGCGGTCGCCAAGTCCGGGGATCTCGATCTTCTCGTTCGGATCGGCCAGCACTTCCTTCGCCACGCCCCAGCGCAGCTTGATGTCCTCGGCGTCTGGAATCGGCGTCCGCAGCGCCATCGCAATGTCGCTGGTGATCTGGTCGCCGGCGATCGGAATGATCGCCGTATGGCGGATCGCGCCGCCGGTGAAAATCGCGATGTCGGTGGTGCCGCCGCCGATATCGACCAGCGCGACACCGAGCTCCTTCTCATCGGACGTCAGTGCCGCCAGCGACGATGCCAGCGGCTGCAGGATCAGGTCCTGCACCTCGAGTCCGCAGCGGCGCACGCACTTGATGATGTTCTGTGCCGCGCTGACCGCGCCGGTGACGATCTGCACGCGCACCTCGAGCCGCACGCCGCTCATGCCGATCGGCTCGCGAATGTCTTCCTGGCCGTCGACGATGAATTCCTGCGTCAGCACGTGCAGTACCTGCTGATCGGTCGGTATGTTGACCGCCTTCGCGGTCTCGATCACCCGCGAAACGTCGGCCGCTGCGACTTCCCGATCCTTGATCGCCACCATGCCGCTCGAGTTGAAGCTCTTGATGTGACTGCCGGCGATGCCGGTAAACACGTCGCGAATCTGGCAGGCCGCCATCAACTCGGCCTCTTCGAGCGCGCGGCGGATCGACTGCACGGTCGCTTCGATATTCACCACCACGCCCTTGCGCAGGCCCTGCGACTCGGCCTGACCGAGGCCGATCACCTGGAAGCGGCCGTCCGCCAGGACCTCGGCCACCGCCACCACGACTTTCGAGGTGCCGATATCGAGCCCGACGATCAGATCCTTGCTTTCGTTTCTCATGGGCGCGGCGTGCGTTGTTGCTGCGTCGGAAGCGTGACAGCCAGGCCGTTTGCGTATCGCGCGTCGATCCGAACCGGCGCACCAATCTGTGCAACGATTGAAGGATAGGCAGCGATCACGCGCGATACACGCTGTGCGAGTGGCGCTGCCGCGCCGTCGCGGCCCAGTTCGATGCGGCTCTGGCGCGCTTCGCCGCCTTCTTCTGTCGCGCGCAAAGACCATGCATTGCGGTCCGAGATATCGATCGCATCGATGCGCAACGACAGAGCGGCGAATTGCGCCGACAGTTCGTAGTAGCGGCGCGCTGCAGCTTCCGCCGCCTCGGCCGGTCCGGTGAACTGCGGCAACGCGCCGTAGACCTCCGCTTCGTCCGGATTGGCGATGAAAAGCTCACCACGATCGGACAACAGCCGCCCGTCGCCCCACGCGCCGAGCGCCCGATGTTCGGTCAACGTCACGAGCAGTCGGTCCGGCCAGACTCGGCGCACCGACACCTGCGCAACCCACGGTACCGTTTCGAACAGCCGGCGTGCGTCGTCGAGCCGAACCGTGAAGTAGTTGCCCGATAGCCGTCCGGCCAGTGCGGCCCGCACCGATGCCACTGTGACATGCCGCAGATCGCCACGAACGTCGATCCGCTTCAACTGAAACGCAGGCTGCTGCGCGACACGATACAAAGCTGCACCGGCGACGCCGAGTGACGCCAGCAGCAGGCATAGCGCGGCCAGGCGATTCATCGTGCGCGGGGTCATCCGGTGTCCTTCTTCTGATCGAGCGCTGCCAGCGACAGAATGCGCAGGACGAGGTCTTCGTAACTGATGCCCACCGCGCGCGCCGCGATCGGCACCAGCGAGTGCCCGGTCATTCCCGGCGATGTGTTCAGCTCAAGCAGGAACGGCTGATTGCTCCTTGACAGCATGACGTCGATGCGGCCCCATCCGCGCGCGCCCAGCGCGTTGTAGGCGCGCACGGAGAGCGCCTGAATCGACTCGCTCAGCGCAGCGCCGATCGGAGCAGGACACAGATATTGGGTCTCTTCGCCGAAGTATTTGTTGTGATAGTCATAGTTCGCATCCGGCGCCCGGATTTCGACGACGGGCAATGCTTCGGCGCATGTGCCCTCGCCAAGGATGGCGCACGTCAGCTCGCGGCCGTCGATAAATTCCTCGGCAAGCACGGCATCGTCGTACCTGCGCGCCAGTTCGAACGCGGTCAACATGTCGGAGTAACCGAGCACGCGGGTGATCCCGATCGTCGAACCTTCGTTAGGTGGTTTGACGATCAGCGGGAGCCGCAGATCGTCGACCACTTCGTTCAGGTGCGTACGCTCGACCGATTCGATCAGCCGATAGCGTGGCGTCGGCAGTTTGTGTGTTTCCCAGATGCGCTTGGTGAACACCTTGTCGATCGCAAGAGCAGAAGCCTGCACGCCGCTGCCGGTGTATGGAACTCTGAGCGTCTCGAGCACGCCCTGGATTGCGCCGTCCTCACCGCCGCGGCCGTGCAGCGCAATGAACACGCGATCGAACTTATCTGCCTCGAGCTCGCCCAGCGACTGCGTTGCCGGATCGAAAGCATGCGCATCGACGCCGCGCGAGCGCAATGCATTGAGCACGCCCGTGCCTGACATGATCGACACTTCGCGTTCGGACGATCGCCCCCCGAACAAAACGCCGACC
>JBGTEW010000351.1:0-17713 GCA_041747615.1 Burkholderiaceae bacterium
GCTGTACGCTCACCTGCATCGTCTCGACGCCAGCGGTGCATCACGCCTCATCATTGCGGCTCCACCGTCGGGCCCGGAGTGGGACGCGGTGCACGACCGCCTTCGCCGCGCCGAAGCGGGGGCGGTAAAGTGAGCCGGACGCGATGCTCCCTGGAGGACTGATGAAAAACCTCGCTCGTTTGCGCACCTTTGTCGACCGCTTCGATTCAATTGTGAGTAGTGCGGCCGCTGATGAGCAGCGAATACTTGACGAGGGCGCTCCGCTGCTCGCAGCGCTCGTGAGCCAGGATGACTGGCTGCCGGACGAGTTTGCCCGCGAGTCAACCGAATCCTATTGCCAGTATCTCCTTTATGGCGACCCTGACGACCGCTTCTCGGTGCTGAGTTTCGTATGGGGGCCGGGTCAGGGCACACCGATTCATGACCATACGGTATGGGGCTTGATCGGCGTGCTGCGCGGCGCAGAGATCTGCTACGAATACGACCGGCCGACCCCCGGCGTGCCGATGACGATCAAGTCACAGCACCGGGTTGTGCCCGGAGAAGTCGATAAGGTGTCGCCGAGAATCGGCGACGTTCACGTCGTCGAGAACGCGCTGAAGGACGGCCCGTCGATCAGCATTCACGTTTACGGCGCCAACATCGGCACATTGCAGCGACATGTGTTCGATGAGGCCACCGGGGCAATGAAGCCGTTTGTTTTAGGTTATGCGGGAACCATGCCCCGGAGCTTTCTGGACCTCAGCGCCTAGAAGGAAATCACCCGATGCTTCCACTCGACGACGTTCGGGTCATCGAATTCTGCAATGAGGCTGCGGGTCCATTTTGCGGCATGCTGCTGGCAGATATGGGTGCCGACGTGATCAAGGTCGAGCATCCAGACGGCGGCGACACGATGCGAGCATGGCCGCCGATCACGGATGGATACAGCGAGAACTTTGCGTCGCTGAATCGCAACAAGCGCTCCGTCACGCTCGATCTCAAGCAGCCTGCAGACAGAACGCGGGCGCGCAATCTGGTGTTGAGCGCAGACGTGCTGATCGAAAACAACCGCCCGGGTGTGATGAGCCGGCTCGAGCTCGACTATGAATCGTTGAAGCGTGAGAAACCCGCGCTCGTGTATTGCTCGATCTCCGCGTTCGGCCAGCAGGGTCCCCGCTCCGGGGAGGGCGGATTCGACCTGACGATGCAGGCGATGAGCGGCATCATGAGCGTTACCGGGGAGCCCGGCGGCGCGCCGGTGAAGTGCGGGGTGCCGGTGTCCGATTTCTGCGCCGGACTGTATGCGGCGTATGCGATCGCTACGGCGCTGCTGGGAGTACGCAAAGGCGGTGCCGGCGAACATATCGACGTGTCGATGCTGGGCACATCGCTGGCCATTGCAGCGCTACAGACCAGCGAGTATTTCGGCACCGGGCGGGATCCCGAAAAGCTGGGCAGCGCGCACCCGCGCAACGCGCCGTATCAGGCTTTCAAGGCGAAAGATGGCTACGTCGCGATGGCGGCGGGCAACGACGGACTGTGGCAGGCCACCTGCGCCGCACTAAACCGGAGCGATCTTGCGGCTGATACGCGATTTGCGTCGACGTCGCTGCGCGCGCAGCACCAGCCGGCGCTGAAGATGCTTCTCGAGGAGTCGTTTGCCGCGTTCACGGTGCAGCAGCTGCTCGACACACTGCGCGCGGCCGGAATTCCCTGTGCTCCGATCAACAGCTACGCGGGCGCGCTTGCCGACGAGCAGGTGCGGCATATGCAGTGGGTGCAGCAGATCACGCTGCCTTCGGGTGCACTGACGCGAACGTTTGCTTCGCCGCTGCGATTCTCGGGCCAGGGCTTTCGGATCCGGCGCCATCCTCCTGCGCTTGGCGAGCACAATGACGAAGTCTTCTTGCCAATCAGCGGGGCGGCCGCAACCGAGTGATCCGTACACCACCGTCTACGATTATCATCCAGCGTCGCTCGAGCAAGGCCGGCGGCGCGGGCGAGCAATCAGCGCCACGGCAGTATCCAACATCCAATAACCAGATCCATCGGAGACCACCATGATCGACCTTCGCTCGACCGCGTATACCGCGGCGGCTCGCATTCTGGCCGCGATTGCTGCGGCAACAGCTCTTGTCTCGTGCGGCGGCAGCGACAACGATCCGCCGCCGCAGCCGCCGCTATTTCAGACCACCGTCGTGTTCGGTTCCAGTCTGAGCGATACCGGTAACGTCTGTCCCGCATCTTCGACTCCCGGTTGTCCGCCGGTGCCGCCGTACGCAAGCGGTCGATTCTCGAACGGTCCGCTGTGGGTCGAGGTGCTCGCTTCGCGCTATTCGGCCTCAGTCACGCCATCGACCACCGGCGGCAACAACTTCGCTTATGCCGGCGCTCGCACAGGTACCGTACCCGGTGCAGGCACGGTGCCCGGCACTGCGGCCACGGTGCCGAGCATGGTTGCGCAGCTGGATCAATACTTCGCGCGCGTCAACTTCGTGTCCAGCGCGCGGACGCTGTTCGTCGTCGAAGGTGCAACGGTCGGCAACAATATCTCCGACGCGCTGACCCTGTCGGCGGCCAATCCCTCGATGGCCACGCAGATTGCGACCAATGTGCTGACGGCGGCCGTGACGGATGTCGTGACGATCGTCAACCGGTTATACGCATCGGGTGCACGCAATATCGCAGTGCTGAACAGCACCGACATTGGTCGCACCCCGCGGGTGCAGGCGATAAACGTCGTCAGTCCGGGCGCGGCGGCCGCGGCAACTCAGTTGTCGAACCAATTCAACGGCGCGCTGGCGCAGCAGATAGCCGCAGTTCGCGCCGGGGCCCCCAGCCTCAACATATTTGTGATCGATTTCGGCGGGCTGACCAACGAAATTGCGGCGACGCCGGCTGCGTTCGGATTCGACAACATTACGGCCGCGTGTTTCAACACGCTGGCGGCACCGCCGACTCTGTGCGCGACGCCGAACACCTATGTTTACTGGGACCCGTTCCATCCGACAGCTGCGGCAAGCGCCGTGCTCGGGAACCGTGCAGCAGCAACGATCGGGCAGTAGATCGACTCGCTCGGAAACGGCGCCTCAGGGCGCCGTTTTTTTCAAACGCCAAGATATCGCGCTAGCTCGGCCGGCGCGAGCGCCAGGGCTGCGGATTCACCTTCCAGCACGACACGTCCTTTTTCGAGTACGACGCATCGATCGGTGTGCGCGAGCACCGATCGATAGTTGCGATCGACAATCAACGACGCAATGCCGGTGGCGCGAATCACGCCGATGATGCGCCAGATCTCGCGCACCACCAGCGGCGCCAGGCCTTCGGTGGCTTCGTCCAGCAAGAGCACATCGGGATTGGTCATCAGCGCGCGGCCGATCGCAAGCATCTGCTGTTCGCCGCCGGACAGTTGCGCTCCGTTGTGATGGAGCCGCTCGGCCAGCCGCGGGAACCTTTGCAGCACGCGCTCGATCGTCCAGTCGCGCCCACCGTCGACGCCAGGTCGCGCCGCCATCAGCAGATTCTCGCGCACCGAAAGATTCGGAAAGATGCCGCGCCCTTCGGGGACGTAGCCAACACCGAGCCGCGCAATACGATCGGGTCGCGCCCTTGTGCAATCGTGGCCGCGAACGCGAATCGTGCCGGAGGTCGGCCGCACCAGGCCGAGCACTGTGCGAACCAGCGTAGTCTTGCCCATGCCGTTGCGGCCGAGCAGGCCCACCGCCTGTCCAGCACCGATCACCAGTGAAGCGCCGTGCAGGATGTGGCTCGCGCCGTAGTGCGTGTGCAACTGTGCCGCGTCGATCAGCGGAGTTTGTCGAGCCGACGGCAGTGCGCTCGCGCTCAATGCTGTGCCTCCTCGCCCAGGTAGGCTTCCTGCACCTCGGCGTTCGCGCGGATCGCTTGGGGCACGTCGCTTGCGAGCACGCGACCGTTGACCATCACGGTGATGCGGTCCGAGATACGGAACACCGCATCCATGTCATGTTCAACCAGCAATATTCCGTGGCCCGCCTTCAGTTCGTTGAGCAGCGCCAGCATGCGCTCGGTCTCATCGGATCCCATGCCGGCTAGCGGCTCGTCGAGCAGAAGGGTCTGCGGCTCGGTCGCCAGGCACATTGCGATCTCAAGCTGGCGCTTGGCGCCGTGCGACAAACTTGAAGCGAGCGCGTCCGCCAGCGGCTCGAGTCCGGTTCGATGCAGCGCGTCGGCGGCCGCTTGGCCGGAGGCGTTGCAGCGCGCTGCAGGCGTTAGCCAGTCCCACGGTTTCTGCAGCCGTGCCTGGGCAGACAGGCGGCAGTTCTCGCGCACCGTGAAGTTCGGAAAGATCGTGGTTCGCTGATAGCTGCGGCCGAGTCCCGCCTGCGCACGGCGTGGCTGGCTCCAGCGCGTGACATCCTGGCCCGCCAGCTCGACGCTGCCGCGCGTAGGTTGCAGCTCGCCGCACAGCACGTTGATCAAGGTCGACTTGCCGGCTCCATTGGTGCCGATCACCGCATGTATCTCGCCGCGCTGCACGGTGAGCGACACATCGTCGACCGCACGCAGCCCGCCGAAGTGGCGCGAAATGTTCTTCGCCGCGAGCAAGGTCATCTCACTTGCCTGACCGCAGCTGCGCGCCCAGCCCGACCAGGCCCTTCGGCATCAGCGCAACGAACGCAATGATCGTCAACCCGAGCGGCAGCTGCCAATGCTGGGCCAGCGGCCCGAAGATCGCCTGCGACTGGTAGAACTCCTGCAACGCAACGAACGCGATCGCACCGAACACCGCGCCGCGCAGGCTGCCGATACCGCCCAGAATGATCATCAGCAGCACCGCGCCCGACTGATGCCATGAAAGGATCTCCGGATTCACGTAGCCGTCTTTGAGCGCATAGAGAAAGCCCGCCACGCCCGCCAGCATGGCGGCGACCACGAACGCCGCCAGCTTGTACGGATGAGTGGCAAACCCTGCTGCGCGCATCCGTTGCTCGTTGACCTTGATGCCTGCGAGGGCGCGGCCGAAGCGGCTTGCTTGCAGCGAGGCGAGTAGCAGGAACGTCAGCACCAGCGCGGCGAACACGAAAAAGTAGAACACGCGTGGCTCGCCGAGATCGAGCAAACGCTGACCGCCGATCGCCACGTCCGGGCGAAAGTACAGATAAATGCCGTCGCTGCCGCCGCCCAGTCGGGTGTCGTGAAACACGTAGTACGCCATCTGCGCAAAGGCGAGCGTGACCATGATGAAGTAGATGCCGCGTGTGCGCAGCGACAGCGCGCCGACGGCCAATGCGTACAGTCCGGCCGCTGCGAGTGCTGCGGGAAACAGGAGCCAGAATGACGCCGGTCCCGATTGTGGCGACAGCAGCGCCGCGACATACGCTGCGATCCCGAAGAAAGCCGCATGACCGAAGCTCACGAGACCGGTCTGGCCGACCAGCAGTTCCAGGCTCAGCGCGAACACAGACAGAATCATGATCTTCGTCATCAGATCGATGTAGTACTTCTCGCCGAAGAACGGAAATACCGCCGCGAAAACGAGCAGCACGAGCAAAGGCCACGACGAACGCCAGTCGAATGTCATCCCTGCCTGAACAACCCTTCGGGTTTCCACAGCAGGATCACAGCCATCAGCAGATACACGAGCACGCCGGCCGCTTCCGGAAAGAAAACCTTGCCGAACGTGTCGACCAGGCCCACCAGCAGTGAAGCCAGCAGCGCACCTCGCACCGAGCCGATGCCGCCGATGACCACCACTACAAAAGAGATGATCAGCACCTGCGCGCCCATGTTCGGATACACTGAAGACACCGGGGCTGCGATCATTCCCGCGAGCACCGCCAGCGCAACACCGGCCGCAAACACCACCCGGTACAGAAACTTGATGTTGATGCCCATCGCCTGGACCATTTCGCGATTACTCGCGCCGGCGCGGATCATCATGCCGAGCCGTGTGCGCGCAAGCACGAAATAAAGCCCGATTGCGACGGCGATGCACACTGCCGACATGAACAGTCGATAGGTCGGATACGTCATCACGGCGCCGAGCGCGACGCTGCCCGAAAGCCACCCCGGCGCTGCCACGCCATGCACGTCGTTGCCGACGATGATGCTGCGCAGCTCCTCGAACACCAGGATCAGCCCGTAGGTCATCAGCACCTGCTGCAGGTGCTCGCGCTCGTACAGGAAGCTGAAGAAGCTCCACTCGAGCAGGTAGCCGAACGCGATCGACAGCAGCAGGCCGACCGCGAGCGTCATGAAAAACGCGCCGTCAAACGTCGCTCCGACCCATGGCGCAAGCGCATACGCCATGTAGGCGCCGATCATGTAGAAGCTGCCATGCGCGAGATTGATCACGCCCATGATGCCGAAGATCAGTGTCAAGCCGCTGGCGACCAGAAATAGAAGCAGTCCGTACTGCACTGCGTTCAGACATTGGATCAGGAGTGTGGCGAGGTCCACCGATAGGTTGTACCTCAGGTTTGGCTCAGCCGCCAGAAGCACCCACTAACGCCGCCCGACAAGTGGTCGCCTCCTGCGGAAAAATTGGCACTGATCTTGATTGTCAGAGCGGCGGTAGGCCGTGCTTTGACAACTACATCACAGGAGATCGCCTCATGCTCAAACCGAGTGCAAGTGCCGAAGTTCAGGATTGGATAACTCCGCCGCACGTGCAGGTCGTGAAAGTCACGGCGCACGAGGAGCGTTTGGAGCGAATCAAGCAGAGGGCGAAGGAGCTTCGAGAAGCAATGGGGCCTCGGTATCTGTGCCACGAGCAGAACCGGGTGCTTCGCTTGGACGGACGAAGCTACAAGCCGCGCAAACCTGTCGGTGCGAATGTCAGGTCAATGAGACAAGCGGCGTGAGGACGGGTGCTTATCGAGCGCGAGACTGAAGTTACGCGCGCTCGATCAGCTCGATCTTATAGCCGTCCGGGTCTTGGACGAACGCAATGACCGTCGTGCCGCCTTTGACCGGGCCTGGCTCGCGAGGCACCGCGCCGCCCGCGGCCTTGACCCGTTCGCAAATACCATGGATATCGTTCACGCCGATCGCGATATGGCCATAGGCGGTGCCGAGTTCGTAGCTCGTCACGCCGTAGTTGTAGGTTAAGTCGATCACCGCCTGCTGCGACTCATCCGCGTAGCCTACGAACGCAAGCGAATACTTTTGTTCGGGCCGGTCGGTCGTGCGCAGCAGGCGCATACCCATTACCCTGGTGTAGAAGTCGATCGAACGCTGCAGATCGCCGACGCGCAGCATCGTGTGGAGCAGTCGCATGTCAGACGCCTACATCTTGCAACCGGTCGCCGGATCCGCCAGGCCCTTGACCGCCACCTTTTGATACTTGTTCGAATTGCCTTCGACCTTGCGCAGATAAATATCATGCACCGGGTTGTGCGCTTTTGACAGAGTAAACGGGCCGCGCGGGCTGTCGATCTTGGCCGACCCCATTGCCTTGATCATCTCGGCGCGCTTGGAAAAATCGCCCTTCACGCCGCTCAGGCCGGCCGCGAGCAATTGCGCGGCGTCGTAGCCTTGCATCGCGTATACGTCGGGTTGCAGCTTGTAAGCCTTGGCATAGTTCAGCCGGAACGACTTGTCCTTCGCATTCGGAAGATCGTCGGCATAGTGCAGCGTGGTCAGCAAGCCCTGCGCCGCTGCGCCCTGCGCTTCGAGGGTGCCGTCGGTAAGAAAGCCGGGGCCGTACAGCGGCACCGTCTTCGTCAAACCCGCCGCCGCGTAATCCTTGACGAACTTCACGGCGCCGCCGCCGGCGAAGAACGCGAACGTTGCATCGGGCTTCAGCGACGCGATCTCAGTCAGCAAAGCCTGGAACTCGACGCCCGGAAACGGCAGGTTCAATTCCTTCAGGACCTTGCCGCCCCCCTTGGTGAAACCTTCCTTGAACGCCACGGCCATCTCATCGCCCGCCGCGTATTTCCAGGTGATCGAGACGGCCGTTTTGTGGCCGCGCTCGGCGGCGACCACGCCGGCCGCATACGCCGACTGCCAGTTCGAAAACGATGAACGGAAGATGTTCGGTGCGCACATCGGTCCGGTGACCGCGCCCGCGCCCGCGTTGGGAACGATCAGCAGCGTGTTGGTATCGCGCGCGACCTTGGCCATGGCCATCACGACGCCCGAGTGGACGGTGCCGACGACGACATCAACCTTGTCGCGATTGATCAGCTTGCCGATGTTGTCGGTCGCCTTGGCGGGATCGGACTCGTCGTCGACCCGGAAGTACTCGATCTCGCGCCCGCCGAGTTTGTCGCCGTTTTCCTGCACATACAGCTTGAAGCCGTTTTCAATGGCGTTGCCCAGCGCCGCGAACGTGCCGGTATACGGCAGCATCAACCCGACTTTGAGCTTCGGCTGCGCCTGTGCGATCGCCGGTGCGGCAAAGGCCGCTGCAGCGAGCACGGTTGCGGCGAGGGTAAGCGTGTGTCTCCAGTTCATTCGGAATTCCTCCGTTGCGAATGTTGTGCAATCAAATCAAGTGTCGCCTGAATCACGCGCTGCGGCTGGTCTCGCTGCGGAGAATGTCCGCACGCTGCCAGCTTCAGCAATTGAGCATGCGGCACTTCTCTTGCGATGCTGTCCAGCTGCGCCATCGTTCCGTATTCGTCATCCTCGCCTTGCACTGCAAGGATCGGGCGGGTGATCTCCTGCAGCAAGGCTTCGATATTCCAGCTTCTGAAATCGGGGTCGAGCCATATATCGTTCCAGCCCCAGAAAGCCGAGTCCGGGTCTTGGTGGTAGCGGGCAAGCTTAACCCTGAGCCCCGTGTCCTGCGTATCGGTGGTTACGTAGGTTTCCCGCGCGCGCGTGATGCTTTCGATCGACAAATTCTCGACGAAAACGTGCGGTGCCAGCACAACCAGTCCTGCCAAGCGCTTGGGAAACGCGGCCGCATGGATTAGAGCGATCGAAGCGCCGTCGCTGTGACCGATCAGCCACGGAGGATCGTTTCGGGAATCAACCCCGATTGCCTCTAGGAACGCAGGCAGCACTTCGCGCGCCTGAGCGTGCATGTAGTCGACGGTCCACTTCTCCCCGTGAGGGCGGGGTGTGGAGCTCCCGTATCCGGGTCGCGAATACAGCAGCCCTCGCATGCCGCCGGCATCACACAACTGCCGCGGCCAGTCGCGCCACATGGCCAATGAGCCGAGACCTTCGTGCAGAAACACCAGAAGCGGCGCACGGGTACGCTCGGGTGCGATCGCCTGGTACTCGAGTGCGTATTCCCGCCCACCGAGCGCAATATGCGCGTGATGCACGCCGCCCGCGCGTCGATCATCCACGCGACGCTTCCTTCTCGCGCAGCTTGAAGCGCTGGATCTTCCCGGTCGCCGTCTTCGGCAGCTCGGGAGCAAATTCGAGGAACCTTGGATACTTGTGAGGGGCGAGCTTGCCCTTGACGAATGTCTTAAGCTCGTCTTCCAGCGGCGCCGACGCCCGGCTACCGTCCTTCAGCACGACGAACGCCTTGGTCTTGGTCAGCCCGTCGGCATCGGCCTTGCCGATTACGGCCGCCTCCAGCACCGACGGATGCTGCATCAGTGCGGTCTCCACCTCAAATGGCGACACATACTGCCCGCTGACACGCAGCATGTCGTCGGCGCGGCCCGCGTACGTGTAGTAGCCGTCGCCGCTGCGCACGTACTTGTCGCCGCTCTTCGTCCAGTTTCCAATGAACGTGGCCGCCGACTTTTCGCGACTCGTCCAGTACATCAGCGCGGCACTGGGTCCGTTGACGTATAAATCGCCGATCGTATCGTCGCCGACCGCAGCACCATGCTCGTCGCGCAGCTCGATCTGATAGCCCGGCACTGGCTCGCCCGTGGTGCCGTAACGCACCCTGCCTGGACGATTGGACAGAAAGATGTGCAGCATCTCGGTCGAGCCGATGCCATCGAGAACGTCGCAGCCGAAATGTGCGGCGAAGCGCTCGCCGATGTCCTTTGGCAGCGCTTCGCCGGCTGACACGGCCACGCGCAGGCCGGTCTTATCAGCGGCCGGCAGGTCAGGCGCGGCCAGCATCGCCGCATACAGCGTCGGCACGCCAAAAAAGATCGTGGGACGCTGCTCGCTCATCTTCTCCGTCAGGCGCTTGAACACCGCCTGCGGTGTCGGCCTCTCGGGCATCAGCACCACACTCGCGCCCACTGACAGTGGAAACGTCAACGCGTTGCCCAGGCCGTAAGCGAAGAACAGCTTTGCCGCCGAAAACACCACATCATCTTCGCGCACGCCGAGGATGGGCTTGCCGTACAGCTCGGCAGTCCAGTACAGATTCGCATGCGTGTGCACCGTGCCTTTCGGCTTGCCGGTGGATCCGGATGAATACAACCAGAATCCGATGTCATCGGCTGCCGTCAATGCGGCGTGTTTTGCCGGCGCCTGCTGGGCGAGCAACCCGGGCAGCTCGGTTGTCACGATCACGCGCTTGACTTCGTGTGCCGTTTCATTCATCGCCTGTTGCAAAACCGGCGTCAGCGCGCCGGAGACGAACGCGGCTTGCGCGCGGCTGTGCGCAAGCACGTACGCGTAGTCGGTCGCGGTCAGCAGGGTATTCAGAGCCACCGGAACGACACCGCCGTAAAGGCAGCCAAGAAAGACGACGGGCCAGTCGATCGTGTCATGCATCAACACGAGCACGCGGTCCTCGCGCCGGATATCGAGTGCGGTCAGTGCGGCGGCCAGCCGGCTAACGCGGCCGTCGAGTTCGCCGTAGGTCAGCGTGCGATCGTCGTCGCGATACGCGAGCTTTGCAGCGCGCCCGGCATTCAACGCAAGAAGCTCGCTTGCGAAATTGAATTGAACCGCTGGTGGCAGGGCAGGCATTGAGTGAGCGGAAAGGGGCAGAATAGAGCGTAGATTTCTTCGTCGCAAGGGAGACTGCGTGTCATCGCACGCTTTGCATCACAGCTCGACCGAAATTGAGCAAGCGCCGGTCGACTCTCAGGTTGATTATCAAACTGAGCCGGACCGCTACGCTCACCTGAAGCTCGGCTTCGACGGGGCGATTGCAACGATCACGATCGATGTGCAGGAAGATCGCGGCATCCGGCCCGGCTACAAGCTGAAGCTCAACTCATACGATCTTGGAGTCGATATCGAGCTGCACGACGCGCTGCAGCGCATCCGCTTCGAACATCCCGAGGTACGCAGCGTCGTCATCACCAGCGCCAAGGAGCGCATCTTCTGTTCGGGCGCCAATATTTTCATGCTCGGCGCCTCATCGCACGTCTGGAAAGTCAATTTCTGCAAGTTCACCAACGAAACGCGCAACGGCATCGAGGATGCCAGCCGGTATTCGGGACTTAAGTTCATCGCTGCTTGCAACGGCACCACGGCGGGTGGCGGCTACGAGCTGGCGCTGGCGTGCGATGAGATCTTCCTGATCGACGATCGCTCGTCGGCAGTAAGCCTGCCCGAAGTCCCTCTGCTCGGCGTGCTGCCCGGCACGGGTGGATTGACGCGGCTGACCGACAAGCGCAAGGTGCGGCACGACCTCGCGGACATTTTCTGCACGACGACCGAAGGCGTGCAAGGTGCGCGCGCCAAGGAGTGGCGGCTGGTCGACGAGGTCGTGAAGTCTCAGCAGTTCGCCGGTGAGGTAAGACGTCGCGCGCTCGCACTGGCGACCGGGAGCGATCGTCCGGAGGACGCCAGCGGAGTCGAGCTCACTGCTTTGCAACGCACGATCGACGCGGGCGGCTATTACTACCAGTTCGTTGACGTCGTCATCGATCGCGCCCAGCGTCGGGCCACGATCACGGTCCGCGCGCCGGAAGTGCGGCAGCCTGAGGATATCGATGGCATTGTTGCGGCGGGCAGTGCGTGGTGGCCGCTGGCGATGGCACGCGAGCTCGACGACGCCATCTTGTTGTTGCGTACGAACCAGGCCGATATCGGCACCTGGCTTCTGCAGACACGCGGCGACGCCGACGCGGTGCTGGCCGTCGATGCAGTGCTGAAACGCCACGGTAACCACTGGTTCGTGCGCGAAACGATCGGCATGCTCCGCCGCACGCTGGCGCGGCTCGATGTGTCGTCACGAACGATGTTCGCATTGATCGACTCCGAATCGTGCTTCGCCGGCACGCTGTTCGAACTCGCGCTGGCGGCAGACCGCAGTTACATGGCGGCCAAAGGGGCGTCGATCGCGCTGTCTCCGCTGAATTTCGGCGCTTATCCGCGAGTCGACCGGCTCGCACGTATCGACGCTCGCTTCTATCGGGAATCCGATCTGGTCGAGCGCGCGCGTACGGCAGTCGGCACACAGCTTGGCGCCGAGGAAGCTCTGCAGCTCGGTTTGGTCACCGTTGTGCCCGACGAGCTCGACTGGACCGATGAAATTCGCATCGCACTCGAAGAGCGTGCGAGCCTGTCGCCCGACGCATTGACCGGCATGGAGGCCAACCTTCGCTTCGGGGTCACCGAGACGATGGAAACACGGGTATTCGGCCGGCTTTCGGCGTGGCAGAACTGGATCTTTACGCGCCCGAACGCGGTCGGTGAAGCCGGCGCTCTTACGGTCTACGGCAGCGGCGAGAAGGCGCGATTCGATTGGGAAAGAGTATGAGCATCAGCACGACGGACAGGATTCCGAACAACGTCAACCTGGCCGACGACAAGGCATTGCAGCGCGCGCTCGAACATTGGCAGCCGAAGTTCATCGACTGGTGGCGCGACACCGGCCCCGACGGTAGCCAGGCGTTCGATGTCTACCTGCGCACCGCGATCAGCGTCGAGCGCGACGGCTGGGCCAATTTCGGCTACGTGAGAATGCCGGAGTACCGCTGGGGCATTTTTCTGAATCCGGTACAGCCGGGCGGGACCATTCAGTTCGGCGATCACAAGGGCGAGCCGGTGTGGCAGGACGTGCCCGGCGAACACCGCGCGAATCTGCGCCGCATCATCGTCACGCAGGGCGATACCGAACCGGCCTCGGTCGAACAGCAGCGGCATCTCGGATTGACGGCGCCGTCCTTGTACGACCTGCGCAACCTGTTCCAGATCAATGTAGAGGAAGGACGCCACTTGTGGGCAATGGTGTATCTGCTGCATCGCCATTTCGGCCGCGACGGCCGCGAGGAAGCTGAAGCGCTGCTCGAACGACGCTCCGGCGATGCCGACAATCCCCGCATCCTTGGGGCGTTCAATGAGAAGACGCCCGACTGGCTGGCGTTCTTCATGTTCACGCACTTCACCGACCGCGACGGCAAGTTTCAGTTGAATGCGCTCGCGGAATCGGGCTTCGAGCCGCTGGCACGCACGACGCAGTTCATGCTGACCGAGGAGGCGTATCACATGTTCGTCGGTGAATCCGGCGTGGCGCGCGTGATTCAGCGCACCTGCGAGGTCATGAATCAGTTGAGGACCGATGATCCAGTCAAGGTGCGCGCGGCCGGTGCGATCGATCTGCCGACGATCCAGCGCTATTTGAATTTTCATTACAGCGTCACGATCGATCTGTTTGGGGCAGACCAATCGTCGAACGCGGCGATCTTTTACAGCTCGGGTTTGAAAGGTCGCTTCAAGGAGGCGAAACGCAACGACGACCACGTGCTGAAGGATGCGAGCTACCGGGTGCTCGACGCGTCATCGGGCGCGATTGTAGAGCGCGAAGTACCGATGCTGAAGGCGCTGAACGAAGTGCTGCGCGATGATTTCATCCGCGATTCAGAAGCCGGTATCGGCCGTTGGAATCGCGTGATCGAAAAGTCCGGTCTTCCTGGCCGGTTGAAACTTCCGCACAAGGCGTTCAACCGCCGTATTGGCTCGCTGGCAGGCAGTTACGTGTCACCCGATGGCCGCGTCGTTGCAGTAGGGGAATGGAATGCGCAGGTGCACGACTGGATACCGACCGATCACGATCGCGCTTTTGTCGCATCGTTAATGACGCGTGTCGTCGAGCCCGGTAAGTACGCAGGTTGGATCGCGCCGCCGCGGGTGCCGGTCAACGACCGGCCGATGGACTACGAATACGTGCGATTCAACTCGTGAAATTCGAGGAGCTTCGTGCCGGACAATTGATCGACGCAGGCTCGGTCTCCATCACCGAAGCACAGATCATCTCGTTTGCAACGCAGTTCGATCCGCAGTGGTTTCATCTCGATCCGCAACGCGCGGCAGCGAGCCGCTGGAACGGACTGATCGCAAGCGGCTGGCACACGTGCTGCCTGGCGATGAAGCTTGTGGTCGACAACGTTCTTGCCGGGTCAGAGTCATTCGGTTCGCCCGGTTTGACCGACATCAACTGGTCGAATCCCGTTCGCCCCGGTGATCAGTTACGCCTGCAAATCGAAGTAGTCGACGTCAGAACGGCGCGCTCGCGCCCCTCGCTTGGCATCGTGCGCTGGAGATGGCGTATGCAAAATCAGGGCGCAGCCGAGGTGTTGAGCCTCGATGCGACGAGTCTATTTGAACTAGGCGAAGCTTGAATCGCTGCGGGAAAGCCCTGGACGGCCTTTGAATCGAACCAGGACATGCACCTTGCGCTACCGCATCATTTCTTTACTCCGGTGGACGCCGCCTTCGCCTCGGCCGCCTTGGCCGCAGCCATTTTCATCGGGATCGCGTCGACGGGTTGTTCGAAAGCGATGAACAACACACATGGCTCGGCGCTCAGGCAGGCCGCTTCGTGCACGAGATTGGCCGGGCCGTAGGCATACGAGCCGCGCTTTAGCCTGACCGGTTTATGCCCTTCGTAGGACACCTGCATTGCGCCCTGCAGCAGGACCATGCGCTCGGCGGACGTGTGCTTGTGGGCGGCGATCTTCGACTTGCCCGGTACCTTGAACAGAATGTCGACATTCGGCTTGGCCGGATCGCCGTGCAGTACACCGATCTGGCACCCTTTCGGCAGAAAACCCGGGCACGCGCCCCACTGGATGCTCTTGTCGCTGGCCGAAAAGACGAGCGGTGCGGTGGACTGTGCGCGCACCGAAGGCACTATGACACTGGCGGCGAGGGCGGTGACTGCGAGAGCGTAAACGAGGTTATGCATGATGGGTACCTCCTGTCTAAGGTGGATGACTAGAAGAACGCCTGAATGCCGGTCTGCGCCCGCCCGAGTATCAGTGCGTGAATATCGTGCGTGCCCTCATAGGTGTTCACGACCTCGAGGTTCACCATGTGGCGGATGACGCCGAACTCGTCGCTGATGCCGTTGCCGCCCAGCATGTCACGCGCGGTACGCGCAATCTCGAGTGCCTTGCCGCACGAATTGCGCTTCATGATCGAGGTGATTTCGGTCGCCGCCGTGCCTTCGTCCTTCATGCGCCCCAGGCGCAGGCATCCCTGCAGGCCGAGCGCGATCTCCGACTGCATGTCGGCGAGTTTCTTCTGCACCAGCTGGTTCGCTGCCAGCGGGCGCCCGAACTGTTTGCGATCGAGCACGTACTGGCGCGCGGTGTGCCAGCACGCCTCGGCTGCGCCGAGCGCGCCCCAGGCAAT
Source organism: Burkholderiaceae bacterium (assembly GCA_041747615.1). Classification (GTDB taxonomy): domain Bacteria; phylum Pseudomonadota; class Gammaproteobacteria; order Burkholderiales; family Burkholderiaceae_F; genus JACCZX01. Next base: position 15,433 of record JBGTEW010000351.1, read on the forward strand.
GCCGTAGCGGGCCGAGTTCAGGCAGACAAACGGGCCCTTCAATCCTTCGACGTTCGGCAATTCGTTCTCAGCGGGTACGAACACGTCGTCCATCACGATCTCACCGGTGATCGATGCACGCAAACCAAACTTGCCGTGAATCGGAGGCGCTGTCAGGCCCTTCATTCCCTTTTCGAGAATGTAGCCGCGGATCGTGCCCGCGTCGTTCTTAGCCCACACAACGAAAACATCGGCGATCGGCGAATTGCTGATCCACATCTTGGAGCCGCTCAAGCGATAGCCGCCGTCAGTAGATTTCGCGCGCGTTTCCATGCTGCCGGGGTCCGAACCGTGGTTGGGTTCGGTCAATCCAAAGCAGCCGATCCATTCGCCGGATGCGAGTTTCGGCAGATATTTCTTTCGCTGTTCCTCAGAGCCGAACTCGTAGATCGGCAGCATCACCAGCGAGCTCTGCACGCTCATCATCGAGCGGTAGCCTGAATCGACCTTCTCGATCTCGCGCGCGATCAGGCCGTAGCAGACGAAGTTCATTGCCTGGCCGCCGTACTCGGTCGGCAATGTGCACCCCAGCACACCAAGCTCGCCCAACTCGCGGAAGATTGCCGGATCGGACTTCTCGTGCCGAAATGCTTCGAGGATGCGCGGCGCCAGTTTGTCCTGCGAATACGCGTGCGCTGCATCGCGCACCATCCGCTCGTCGCTGGTCAACTGGTCGTCGAGCAGCAGCGGGTCTTCCCATTTGAACGATGCTTTGAGCTTGCTTGGCGAGTCAGGGGCGTTCATCGGCGTTCGGGCAAATTGACGGAGATCAATACTACGCCGCGCCAGCGTTGTTAGACTGCGGAGGGCCGTACCAGGGTCTGCGCCTTGCTCGCCGAGTGCTGGTCCGATACGGCAATTCCGATGACTGACGTTGTTGGTTCACTCTTCCCGCCCGATGCAATGTCTGTCGTGCGTACCGCTCTGGCACGCCACGCTAACGAGCCGGGTGCTTTGCTGCCCATCCTGCACGACGTGCAGGATGCGCTGGGATGCATTCCGCCCGACGCAGTTCCCGTTATCGCCAAAGAACTGAATCTCTCGCGTGCCGAAGTGCACGGCGTGATCACGTACTACCACCACTTTCGTAGCGAGCCGGTGGGACGCACCGTCGTGCAGGTGTGCCGCGCCGAGTCGTGCAAAGCGTGCGGAGCCGATGCTTTGATCGCGTACGCGGAACGAGTGCTCGGCTGTGCGTTACACGACACAAGCGCTGACGGGGCATTCACACTGGAGCCGGTCTATTGCCTGGGTATGTGCGCATCGTCGCCGGCGATCATGATCGGCGACAGAGTCTTTGCGCGAGTGACGCCTGAAAAATTCGATCGCGTCGTCGCGTCTGTGGGGGTGCGGGCATGACTCCCGTCAGGATCCATGTGCCTCGCGACTCGGCAGCGCTCGCAGTCGGCGCCGATGAAGTGGCCGCAACGCTGCAGACCGAATGCACGCGACGCGGGCTCACGGTGCAGCTGCTACGCAACAGTTCGCGCGGCCTGTTCTGGCTCGAGCCTTTGGTCGAAGTCGATACGCCTGCCGGACGCGTCGCGTACGGTCCGGTCGCAGCGGAAGACGTCTCTTCGCTGCTCGATGCCGGGCTCGCGCGGGGCGGTCCGCACCCGCTTTGCCTTGGCCCCACCGAAGCCATTCCATATCTCGCGCGCCAGCAGCGCCTGACCTTCGCGCGGATGGGTATCACCGATCCCTTGTCGCTGTCCGACTATGAAGCGTACGGAGGCTGGGCCGGACTGAAGCGTGCGCTCACGCTGGACGGCGCCGCGATCGTGCAGGAGGTCACCGATTCCGGCCTTCGCGGGCGCGGCGGCGCGGCGTTTCCCGCGGGCATCAAGTGGCAGACGGTCTTCAAGACCGAGGCTGCGCAGAAATACGTGGTGTGCAACGCCGATGAAGGCGACTCTGGCACCTTCTCCGATCGCATGACGCTCGAAGGCGACCCGTACATGCTGATTGAGGGAATGATGATCGCCGGTCTGGCCGTCGGCGCCACTCAGGGGTATGTGTACATCCGCTCCGAGTATCCGCATTCGGTGGCTGTGATGAACGAGGCTGTCGCGCGCGCGACGACAGCGGGTTATCTCGGAAGAAGCGTGTGCGGGTCGGGCCGCGCGTTTCAGCTTCACGTACGCAAGGCGGCCGGCTCGTATGTGTGCGGTGAAGAGACAGCGATGCTGGAGAGCATCGAAGGCAAGCGCGGCATCGTGCGTGCGAAGCCGCCGCTGCCCGC